>JBLMYH010000244.1:0-8258 GCA_050258175.1 Hyphomicrobiaceae bacterium | reverse complement strand
AGGGCCACCAGCTGATCACCCCATTGCCGCGCGAAGCCCACCGGGTGTCCGCGGCGCCCGCGATATTCTGGGGCCACGATGCTGCCCCCGGCACGCAGGGCGTCTGCCACGCGGCCGTAGCTGGTAGACGCGATGTAGGGCATGTCCGCCAGGGCGATGATCCAGCCGGCGGCGTCCGGTGCGGCGCGGATGCCCGCTGCCAGGCTGTGGCCCATGCCGTGGATGGAAGCCGCGCTGACCACCAGTTCGCATCCTTCCGCGGCCAGCAATTCCGCCAGTCTGCCGCTGTCCGGCCGTACCACTGCCAGGGTGCGGTCGCATGCCTGACGCAGGCGGCGGGCAGCGGGCAGCGCCAAAGGTGTTGCGTCGGCCAGGGGGTGCAGCAACTTGTTGCTGCCGAAGCGGCTGCCGCTTCCAGCAGCCAGCAGAATGCCGACGACGGGCGCGGCCGGCGCCATCCGGCTGTCCGCGCTCAGGCGGCCAGTTCGGCCGAGTTGAAAGGCTGGCGCGTCAGGCGCTTGCCGGTCGCGGCCGCGATGGCGTTGGCCACGGCCGGCGCGGCGGGCGGCACGCCAGGTTCGCCGATGCCGGTGGGGGCGGCGTTCGAGGGCACGATATGCACCTCGACCACCGGCATCTCGCCGATGCGCAGCGGCGGATAGCCGTCGTAGTTGCCCTGCTCGACGCGGCCTTCCTTGAGCGTGATCTCGCCATGCAGCGCGGCGGACAGGGCGAAGCCGATGGCGCCCTGGATCTGCGCGCGGACGTTGTCCGGGTTGATGGCGATGCCGCAATCCACCGCGCAGACCATGCGATCCACCTTGACGCCGCCGTCCTTGCCCACCGTCACCTCGGCCACCTGGGCGACGTAGGAATTGAAGGATTCGTGTACCGCCACGCCGCGACCGCGGCGTTCGCCGGGCTGGCCGGGCTGCAGCGGCGTGCCCCAGCCGGCCTTGTCGGCCGCCAGTTTCAGCACAGCAGCGTGGCGCGGATGGCCGGCAAGGAGTTCCAGGCGCAGCGCCACCGGATCCTTGCCCATCGCCGCAGCCACCTGGTCGAGGAAGGTCTCGGTGGAGTAGGCGGTGTGGGAGGAGCCCACCGAGCGCCACCACAGCACCGGCACTGCGATGTCGCGCGGCGTGTGCAAGTCCACCCTCATGTTGGGAATGGCGTACGGCAGGTTGGCGGCCCCTTCGACCGACACCATGTCGATGCCGTCCTTCATCAGGTTCTTCTCGAAGGCGGTGCCCGCCACGATGGACTGGCCTACCAGGCGATGGCGCCAGCCGCTCAGCTTGCCGTTGTGGTCCACAGCCGCCTCCAGCGCATGGTAAAACAGTGGCCGGTAATAGCCCGCGCGCATGTCGTCCTCCCGCATCCAGACCAGCTTCACCGGGGCTCTGCCCTGGATCGCCTTGACGATGTGTGCGGCCTCCATCACATAGTCGGAATGGCTGCTTGCGCGGCGGCCGAAGCTTCCGCCGGCATACAGCATGTGGATGTTCACCTGTTCCGGCTTGAGGCCGAACAAGCCGGCCAGTGCGTTTTGGTCGCCGGTTTGCATCTGCTCGCCGTTCCAGACCTCGCAGCCGCCGTCACCGAGCCGGATCACGCAATTCATGGGTTCCATGGCAGCGTGCGCCAGATAGGGGAAGTCGTAGCTGGCGCGGATTACCCGGGCCGCCTTGCTGAAGGCCTGGTCCGGGTCGCCGCTCTGATGGGCCACCAGCCCCGGGGTTTTCGCCAGTTCCTTGTAACGGGCGAAAATCTCCGCGCTGCCGAGCTTGAAGGCGCTGCTTTCGTCCCAACTCACCGTGAGGGCGTCGCGCCCCTTCTTCGCGCTCCAGGTATCAGTGGCCAGCACGGCCACGCCCTCGGGAATCTGCACCACGTCCACCACCCCCTTCACCGCCCGGGCACGGCTGGCGTCGAAGGATTTGACCTTGGCGCCGAAGCGGGGCGGATGGGCCACCACCGCCACTAGCATGCCCGGAAGCTGCATGTCCTGGGTGAAGCGGGCCCGGCCGCTGGTCTTGTCGGCGCTGTCCTTGCGCTTCACCTGCTTGCCGATCAGGCGGAAATCCTTCGGGTCCTTCAGCTTCAGTTCGGTGGGCACCGGCAGCGTTGCCGCATCCACGGCCAGCTCGCCGAACGTGGCGCGGCGCTTCGACTTCGCATGGCTGATCACGCTGTCGCGCACCGAGATTTCGGCGGCGGGCACGCCCCATTTGATTGACGCGGCACTGACCAGCATGGCGCGACCGGCTGCGCCAGCGCGGCGCATCTGTTCCCAGGAATTGGCCATCGCGGTGCTGCCACCGGTCCCCTGCGCCGGCCCCCAGAACAGGTTGTTGTAGCGTTTCGCATCGGCCGGCGCACCTTCGACGCGCACCGCATTCCAGTCCGCGTCCAGTTCATCCGCCAGGATCGTGGCAAGGCCCGTGTAGGTGCCCTGGCCCATTTCCAGGTGCTTGGAAATCACCGTCACGCTGTTGTCGGTGCCGATGCGGAGAAAGGCGTTGGGCTCGAAATGGATCGGCGCGACCGCACCTTCGCCGGCCTTGCCGGGACCGGCGGCCGGGGCGGCGAAGGCAGGCAGGCAAAAGCCGAGCGTGAGGCCGGCGCTGCCCTGCAGGAAACGCCGGCGGCTGAGGTTTTCGATGGTTGTCATCACGGTCTCCTAGGCAAGGGCGCGGGCGGCTTCGTGGATCGCCGCCCGGATGCGGACATAGGTCGCGCAGCGGCACAGGTTGCCGGACATGGCGTCGTCGATGTCCTGGTCGCTCGGCTTGTGGTTTTTGCTCAGCAGTGCCACCGCGCTCATGATCTGGCCGGACTGGCAGTAGCCGCACTGGACCACGTCAAGCGTGCGCCAGGCGTCCTGCACCGCCTTGCCGACGCGGCCCTTGTCCACCGCCTCGATCGTGGTGATTTTGCGGCCCGCCACCGCCGACACGGGGACCTGGCAGGAGCGCGTCGGTGCGCCATCCACATGCACCGTGCAAGCGCCGCAGAGCGCCTTGCCGCAGCCGTATTTGGTGCCGGTCAGATGCAGCGTGTCGCGCAATACCCAGAGCAGCGGCGTGTCGGGTGCCGCATCGAATTGGTGCTGTTTGCCATTCACGTTGAGTTTGATCATGCGCAGACTCCTCAGAGGATGTGGGAACCCGGCAGGGCGCTTCCGGGCGAAGGCGCTATCCGCAGGCGGCATCACGCCGAATTTGCGAGTTTAGATCATCAGCCGAAGACTGAAGCTCGGGCGGCCGGCGCCAATCGGCGCTTCATTCGGGCGGCCTCGGCAAGGGTGGAGCCCGTCCGACAGGCGTCATGGCCGGACGCAACGCTCACATTCGGCGAGGCCGGTCTGTTTGCGATGCGGGATCACTTCTTCATCTCATCCCCGGCGTTCCGTTCCGTCTCTCCGTTGGCCGCGAACGCCTTCTCCGCCGCCTCCTTTGTTGCTTCCATGGCATGCCGCGCCGCATCCCGGGTCTCTTCGGCGGCTTTCCGCGCCGCAGCAGCGCCGGATTTGGCCACTTCCTTGGCCGAGGCTTCGGCCTTGACGAGGGCGCTCCGGGTGGCGATGGCTGCTTCTTTCGCCGACGCCTCTACCTTCTGCGCGGTTTCCCGGCTTGCTGCACTTGCTTTTTGGGTGGCCACGGCGGCTTTGTGTGCAGCCAGTTTCGCCGCCTTTTCCGCATCTTGCGCCGCCTGCCGAGCTGCGTTGGCGGCTTCCTGTGAAGTATTGCTGACCGCCTGTTCAGCCTTTTCCAAGGCAACTTTGGCGGCTTCCGCTGCGTTCCGCATTGCGGCCTTGGCCTCCTCGGTCGCCTTCTTCGCGCTGTCCTCCGCTTTGTGCACCGCGGGTTTGGCCGGCTCGGCCGATTTGGCCACGGGTTCTTCGGCGGCCCATGCATTTGCGCCCGCCATCAGTGCCGACAGGATTAACCATTGTTGCAGTTTCATCGCATTTTCTCCTTGCTTGACGGAGCAGGGGGATGGGGCTGCTCCGAACCTTGGCTACGCGTTCGCGGTTCCTGAGTGATTCAGGGGTGGAGCGCAGACGACCGATTCAAAAAATGCGCGCTCGAATACATCATAGACACCCGCCGCCGGTCTGGTTGCGGCGGGATGGAAATGAGCAGGGAATCGCGGAGTGGCGGCTGGGGGGCTTGCCTCGGCAAAAGAAAACCCCGTCGTTTGGCGAAGTCATGGCGTCCGCGACGACGATGACCCGTTAAGCCCTGCGGCGACGCGGTTATCGGCCAAAGAGGTCAGGCAAGCCTGAGACTCGAAGCCGCGTGCCGGGTGCGATCCAGTGCCGTTGCATTTCTTTCAGGGCTATTTGTCGACCTGAAGAAAACCGATTGCATTGAAGAAACGTGAAGCATCGACCATGTCGATCGCCGTGTAGGAGATGGTGTTTTTCCCGGTGCGCTCGACGTTACGCAAATAGGAGGTGACTTCCGCATAGACCGGTTCCTTGAAGGTCACTTCAAGCTTTACGGGGTGTGCCACTTTGTAGGGTTTCAACTGCAGGCGTCGCTCCAACCCTCGCTTGACCCCCTCACGAATCATTCGCCGGCTCTCCTCAGGGGGCAGCATCGTTCCCGAATAGAAGCTGATCCCTGTTTTCACGGCCGCAGTCGCGATGGGCCCCAAGAGTCGTCTCGCTTCGTCAACCGTCGCCTGGTCGCCCGATATAAAAACAACCGGCACGCCAAAATCTCCGGCGATGGCGGCATTAAAACCTGCTTCTGGCACGGCAATGTCGTTCAGCTTTACTTCGAAGATCCGCTCATCATCTTCCGTGTGGGAAAGAACGGCGTTCGTCTGCCCCTCGCCTGCATGGTAGCCGACGAATGCGACGGCGCTGAATGTCTCGTCGATACCCTGCATCATGCCCAGCGGACGTGGCCAACCACGCACCACACGGACGCGGCGATCCAAAAGCTCGGGATCAAGGTTCTGCCCGTCCCAATGCGAATCACTCACCAGGACTTCTGTTGCGCCGGCATCGTAGGCGCCCAAAATTGCAGCGTTGACCTCGAGGGTCATCAGCCGACGAAACTGCCCATAGTCCGCCCCTTCCGGGCTTGCTTGCTTGCTCCACGTGCTGACTCCGCCTACGCCCTCCCCATCTACCGAGATGTAGACTTTCAGAGGATGGGCGGGCGCACCTAGCGCACTCCCACAGATGGCAAAGAAGAAGAGGGGCAGGAGCCAGTGTTTCCTCATGTATTTCCTTGGCGGATCGTATGTACGAATGCGTGGATTGAGCTGCCAGATCGCCTGCCCTGGCTTGTTAAGCGAACAACGCCTCGTGACCGTTCGCTATCATTGCGCAATCCAGAACGAGTCACAATCGATGAACTCATGCAGCCCGCGGCCCACCCGATTCCGCGACCCATATGGCTGCTGCCGCAGCGAGCGCGCAGCCCGTTCGGTTTGCCGGCAGTTCAAACATTACGGCCCGGATCCGAGCTGAGTATAGGCGTTGCTGACGCGTAGGCGTCCATTCCTGCAAGCCCAGCCCGAGGCACTTGCTCCTCGCCTCCATTTCAGCCCATGCCAACGCAAAGTTCTTCGCGCTATCAGAACGATTCATTTTGGCCAGGCGCAGGGCGGCATCTGGCCCAAGATAGAGTCGTGCAACCCGGCCCCGATCCGGCATCGGCACGATTTCCGTGAGATCAACGCCGATCCGGGCGCCGGGGCACAAGCCGATCAATGCCGCGCCTCCGGCGTAACTGAGGCTGATCGACAGGCTCAGCCCCTGCCAGAGGGCGTCCACGCGCGGGGCCTGCCCCGGCGCCAGATGCAAGGGAACGCGATCGGGACGCATGCCCAGATAAGCGCCCAGGAGGGCCCGCAGATGCGCGCGCGCCACTTCGCGTATGGGGCGATCGCCGGACTGGCACAACCAGATTTGCGGGCGTCCCGCGGCCAGTTCCGGCCGTTCCTCCGGGTCCAGCAGATGCGGAGGGATCAGGGCGTCCATGACTGTGCCGGCGAGCCGATCCAGGCGCTCTCGGCGGGCAACGCCTCCCCCTTCATCACCAGGGTGAGCGGGCCAATCATGACGCCATCGTTAATCCGTGAGTCGTACAGGATGGTGCTTCGGATGCCGACCGTCACGCGCTCACCGATCTGCACGCAGCCGATCTTCATGACGCGATCCTCGAACAGGTGGGTCTGCGGGCCCGACCACGCATTGAGCTCGCTGTGATCGCCGATCTGCACACAGTCGTACTCGGTCACGTCGGTCGTGTCCATGTACACGCCTCGCCCGATCTTCACGCCCAGCAGGCGCAGCATGAATGGCAGGAGAGGGGTGCCGCGCAGGAATTCGAGAAAGTTGGGGACGGCGATCGACTCGTAGATGCTGGTCAGTCCCTCGCTGACCCAGACAAAAGGTGTCCACATCGGCTCGGCCCGCGGCTTGTAGCGGCCGATCAGAAGCCACTTCAGCGCCACGACGAAGAGGAAACTGCCCACGCCGTAATAGATGCCGGATACGCCCAGCTCGATCGCCAGGTTCAGCCAATCTTCTCGCGCTGCGGCCGGCATCGCCGTGAGCACGATCACATAGCCCACGCCGATGATGATCGAAAGCGGCGCCACAATCCGGGCGGCCTCCACCAGCCCCCGGCCGATCCTGCGCCAGACCGAGGGCCGAAACGTCATCGAATCGGGAAACCCCTTCAGCATTTCGCGCGAGGGCAGGCTGACCGCGGGCGACCCGACCCACGTCTCACCCGGCAGCATCATCTCGCTTTCCGGCGCCTTCGACTGCACGCCGATCAGCACATCCGGCGGCAAGGTCGTGCCATCCGGAACATACGCGCCATTGCCGACGAAGCTGCGGCGCCCGATCACGGTGTAGTCGAGCGACATCCATCCGCCATCCACCTGCTCGTCGCCCAGCATCACCGCATCGGCGATGAAGGTCTCGTCGCCGAGCGTCAGCATGTCCGGCACCACGCCCATGGCGGTAGAAATTTCAGCGCCGCGCCCGACCTTTGCCCCCAGCAGCCGATACCAGAACGGCGCATACACCGTGGCATACACGCCATGCAGCACATGCAGGCTGGCGACCTGGATCTGGTTGGCCAGCCACTTGCGGCAATACATGTTGCCATGAACCGGCCAGCTGGCAGCGTGCAACCGCGGCAGCACGGCCCAGCGGATGGCAGCGGCAATCAGGGCAGTGCCGACGATGAGGATGGCACTGGCCGGCAACGCCAGCAGCGCGTACTCGAATACCGCGATCACATAGCCGTTGTCGTCGAGAGAAGGCGCAAGCACCGTGCCGGTCAAGGCGTCGATCAACACGAAGGTCGGGAACAGCGGCAGGAAGAACAGCACGGAAGTGAGTGCCGCCCCCAACGAAAAGAACACGTACTCGCCGATGCGCCGAAGCTGCGTCACCGGCGGCCGCACGGGACGTTCCCCGGGCTGCAGCATGCGCACGAAGCGGGCCGGGGACCCATCCCAGATTTCCCGGTCGCCGATGCGCCCGCCACGCGACAGGGCCGCAAGGCCCTCCAGCCGGCCATACTCGGCAATGGCGGTGTCGCCTTCCATGACGGCATACGAACCGACATAGCCTTCGCGGGCAATTTCAATCCGGCCGACGATGAGCTCGCCGCGTTCGACCCGCACGTTCTCCATGTTCACGTTGGAACCGATGCTGACGCCATCGCCAAGCCGCAGCAGATGAGGCTGGCGGATCGTGATCGAACCGATGACAACGTCCCTGCCGATACGCGCGCCCATCGCGCGCAGATAGCCGTTGTAGAGCGACGAGCCGGACAACAGATAGGCCGGTGCAATCTGATGCAAGCGATCGGCAAACCACCAGCGGAAATAGGTCGCCCCCCACAGCGGATAGCGGCCCGGCTCAATGCCGCGCAATAGCACGCGACTGCTCATGACGGCGATGCTCAGGTTTGTGAGGTGCGTGCCAAGAAACACCAGCACCGAAGCGAAGATGGCGAACGGAATGCTGTCGCCCGGGTCGCCGGTAAAGAAATGGTAGGTGAAGAAAGGGGCCAGCCAGTTCATGATCTGCAGGCCGATCATCAAGGGCAGGGTCAGCGTCTGCGCCACACCGCACGCCACGCGGCGCGCCGTGGGTACCGGCTTGAAGGGAGGCAGCGCTGCGGTTTCCTCAACGGCCATGCCAGCCTGCATGGCCTCGACAATCGCCTCGACCCGGCGATTGCGATAGATGTCGTTGACCGTCATGTGGG
>JBLMYH010000243.1:0-2683 GCA_050258175.1 Hyphomicrobiaceae bacterium | reverse complement strand
CCAGTCGTGGATGCGTGCAAGCTCATCGGCTGAAATTCCGGTGCCGGTGGGGTTGGACGGGCTGGCGATCAAAACGGCGCGGGTGGACGGGGTGGCGTGGCGCTCGATAGCTTCAAGGGTGAGCTGGAAGCCGCTGCTGGCGTCGACCGGGACGGAGACCGCACGCGCATCGCAAAATTCGGCGAAATGACGGTTGCAGGGGTAACCCGGATCCGCCACCAGCACTTCGTCGCCCGGCCCGGATAGCAGACCCAGCGCCAGCAGCAGGGCGCCGGATGCGCCGGGCGTCACCACGATCCGTGCCGGATCGACTGCGGCCTGCCAGCGCTCGGCGTAAAAGCCGGCGATGGCTTCGCGCAGGGCAGGCAGGCCGAGTGCGCCGGTGTAGTGGGTAAGGCCGGTGCGCAGCGCCGCGATCCCGGCTTCGACGATGGGCTCGGGCGTAGCGAAGTCAGGTTCGCCGATTTCGAGATGGATGACGTCGCGCCCGGCGGCTTCCAGCGCCTGTGCCCGGGCCAGGATGTCCATCACGTGGAAGGGGGCGATGCTGTCCACGCGTGCGGCAGTGTGGGGTTTAGCTTGGCTCATGGGGCTCCTGCCGCGCCGGCGGGCGTGACTGCCAGCGGATGCTGGCGATAGAACTGCTGCAGCTGCCGGTAGACCGCCGGGTATTCCGTGTCGAGCAGGCGCGGCGTCTCGAAGAATACCTCAGTCAGCACCGCGAAGAACTCGGCGGGACTGGCGGTGGCGTAAGGGTCGATGGCCGTGTCTTCGCCGGCGTCGACGCGCGCCGACAGGTCGGCATAAGCTGTGCTGAAGTCACGCGCCCAGGCGGCGGCATCCATGCCGCGATGCAGCGGCGGAAACCCGTTGGCATCGCCATTCAGCATGTCGAGCTTGTGCGCGAACTCATGCAGTACCACGTTGACGCCATCGGCCTGGCCGCTGGAGGCCACATCGGCCAGCGACAGAACGAGTGGCCCGCCATGCCAGGATTCACCTGCCAGGATGTCGCGCGAATGATGCACCACCCCGGCCTCGTCCATTTCCTCGCGAGGGCGCAGAAACTCATCGGGGTAGAGAATGATCTCGCTCCAGCCGCGGTAGCTTTCCTCGCCGAGGTTGAGCGTCAGCAGGCAGGCCTGCAGGGCGATGGCAATCTGGCTGGCGTCATCGACCTCGGCTCCGCCCGCAGCGGAAAATGCCTTGTCGTGGATGAACAGACTGGCCGCTTCGCGCAGGCGTGCCCGTTCCGAGGCATTCAGCCGGTGCAGAATCGGCAGACGGGTAAGGGCGGCATCGAAGTCCGCGAACGGAATGGCATGCCGTTTGAGAATGCGGGCGCGCCGCCAGCGGTCAAACCAGCTCACGCGCCCATCCTCACTCGTCGGCGTCGAGCAGGCGCGCACTGGCCGCGTCCGGGTGTTCGAGCTCGACCCGCTCGATCTGCTGGAAGCGGCGGCTGATCTTGTCGCTGGATATGCGTACTTCGCTGACATCCTTGTTCGCCTGCTCGATGTGGGTGGCGAGTTTTTTCATGCGCTCGTCGAAGCGGGCGAAATCCTTCGCCAGCTTGCCCAGTTCGTCCTTGATGACGTGCGCCATGCGCCGCGTTTCAGAATCGCGGATTACCGCCCGCGCGGTGTTGAGCACGGCCATCAGCGTGGTCGGCGAGGTGAGCCAGACGCGCTTCTTCTGCGCGTGTTCGACCAGGTCCGGATGGTAGGCGTGGATCTCGGCGAACACCGCCTCGGCCGGCAGGAACATCACCGCGCCGTCGGAGGTCTCGCCTTCGACGATGTACTTGGCGGCGATGTCGTCGACGTGCTTTTTGACGTCGGCCTTGAACTGTCGCCGTGAGACGTCGCGCTCGGCCGGCGGCAGGCTGTCATCGAACATGCGGCTGTAGTTTTCCAGCGGGAACTTGGAATCGACGCACACCGTGCCGGTGGGCTCCGGCAGGATCAGCACGCAGTCGGCGCGCGCACCGCTCTTCAGGGTGTGCTGGAACGCGTAGGCGTCGGGCGGCAGGCTGTTGCGCACCAGCGCTTCCAGCTGCACCTCGCCGAACGCGCCGCGCGAGCGCTTGTCGCCGAGAATCTCCTGCAAGCTGACGACGTTGGAGGCGAGGCCCTCGATTTTCTTCTGCGCCTCGTCGATCACTGCCAGCCGCGTCATCACCGAGGTGAAGGTCTCGTTGGTCTTCTTGAACCCCTCGTCGAGCCGCTCGGCCACTTTGCCGGAGATTTCGCTCAGCCGCCCGTCGACCGTCTGCGACAGCTGCTGCACGCGCTCGTTGAAGTGCGCGGTCATGCCATTGAGCGTGTCCTGCAGCAGGCTCTGCTCGGCGCGTCCCTGCTCGATCAGCTTTTCCAGCATCACAGTCTGGAACTGGCCGAACTGGCCGGTGACGGTTTCGCGCGTTTCTGCGAGGCGCTCGGCCTGCGCCACCTGCAACGCGGCCAATTGGGTCTGCATGCGGTCGGACTGTTGCGCCAGCCCGGCGTGCAGGTCGGTCAGCACCGCGCGGTGACGGGCTTCCATGTCCCGCGCCAGCAGCGCGGGAAGGCCGGCTTGTTCCCGCCGCAGTGCGCCGAGGCGCACGAGCAGGAGGGCGTTTGTGAGGACGAGGACGGCAAGGCCGACGAGAAGGCCGATTTCGACAGATTGCATGGCGTGGATT
>JBLMYH010000242.1:0-7097 GCA_050258175.1 Hyphomicrobiaceae bacterium | reverse complement strand
TGAAACGCTCCCGCGCCAATGATAGTAGGCACCTCGCCTGTGAAAGTAGGTCATCGTCAGACTCCTTATCCGTACCCCAACCGGTACAACAAAACCCCCTCCCAAAAAGAGGGGGTTTTTTTATTTCACGCTGCACAAATTTCGGAGAGGAGGAACGTCAAGAGGACGGATGTTTCGCATGTGTGATGCTCACGTCAATTATTTCAACATTAGAAACAATGACATAGGTCTTCTCTACAACTTTAGTTGTATGGTCGCTCCGTGCCGTTAGCGGTAAGTTCGGGTTGTGGGCGTGGTGCCCACGTTCAAAACAAACGTTAAGGAGGGAGTATGAATAAGCTGGTTATGGCTGTGTTGGCGCTTGGTGGGTTGATGGTCTCACCGGCCTTTGCGGCGGTGAATATCAATACGGCAACGCAATCGCAACTAGAGGCGGTGAAGGGTTTGGGGCCGGCCAAAGCCAAGGCGATCATCACGTACCGCGACGCGCATGGCCGATTCAAGAGTCTAGACGAGTTGGATAATGTAAAGGGCTTTGGCAGTGCCAGTGTTGAGAAATTGAAGGGTGAACTGGCAGTCGAATCTGAAAAGGGTAAAAAGTAGTTGTTGTCGTTATGACCGAAGCCATTTGACTTCGGCTTGTTGCTCCACGTATTCCGCGGCTTCTTGGAGCGGCGGAATACGTGTCAGATTATGCCGTCGACTGCTCTGTCGACCGGCAGCCGCTCACCCCCCATTCAGACCGGCTCGCGGACATCGGACTCCGGGCACTCCACCGGTATAATCCCTCCCTTTCGTGCTGGCCGGTCATCTCATGTCTACCCTTGCAGTCATTTTGCTCGCAACTGCCGCGGGCAGCGTGCTGAGCTTGTTGCTGGCTGCGGCATTGGCGTTTTCTGCGCGGCCCAGTTGGGTGCCGGTACTGGTGAGCTACGCGATCGGCGCCCTGCTTGGTGCATCCTTGCTGGAAGTGCTGCCGGAGGCTGTTGCAATGGGCGGCGACATCAAAACAGTCGCCAAGGCCCTGCTGGGCGGTATCCTGCTGTTTTTTCTGCTGGAAAAGCTGGTTTTGTGGCGGCATTGCCACGACGAGGTATGCGAGGCCCATACTGGCCATGACCACGGCCATGACCATGGCCGGTCAGGCATGATGATCACGGTCGGCGACACGTTCCACAATTTCGTCGACGGCATCATCATCGCTGGGGCCTTTCTGGTGGATTTTCGTTTGGGGGCGATTACCGCACTGGCCATTATCGCCCACGAAATCCCGCAGGAAATAGGCGATTTCCTGATCCTGCTACATTCGGGCTATACCCGCACCCAGGCCTTGGCGCTCAACTTCCTGACCGGGGTGGCGACCATGCTGGGCGCATTGGTGGGGTATTACGCGTTGTCGATGCTGCAGGGGTGGACGCCAGTGCTTCTCGGGCTCGCAGGTGCGAGCATGCTGTACGTGGCTTTGTCGGACCTGATCCCGGGCCTGCATAAACGCGCCGAAATCGGCGCGACCCTGCAACAACTCGTGCTAATCGGACTGGGTGTCGCTACCGTCGCCCTGGCGGGCTACTTCATCGGCGAGGGCCATTGAGCGCTGGCGTCGCCGCGAACCGCCTGCGACGTAAACGAACAAACCCAATGGTAGTATCCCAAGGAAAGTCAGGACGGCCAAGGCCTTGCCGATGCTGCTTGCGGTAATTGCCATCATCAGAATTACATAGGCCCAGCCAATCGCTACGATATACATCTTATTGCTCCATCTGGACTGAACGTCATGGTAACCAAAGCCAAACCCGTCCGCACGCCAAGCGTCGGATTCGTCTCACTCGGCTGTCCGAAGGCGACCGTTGATTCCGAAAGGATACTTACCCAACTTCGCGCCGAGGGCTACGGCATTGTCGGCAGCTATGACGATGCCGACGTGGTCGTTGTCAATACCTGTGGTTTTATCGATGCCGCGGTGCAGGAGTCGCTCGAGGCAATTGGTGAGGCGCTGGCGGAGAACGGAAAAGTGATTGTAACCGGCTGTCTCGGCGCCAAGGGCGATGTGGTGCGCGAGGCGCATCCGAAAGTTCTGGCGGTGTCTGGCCCCCATGCGCTGGACGAGGTGATGGAGGCAGTTCACGCGGCGCTTCCCAAGCCACACGACCCGTTCGAGGACCTAATTCCGCCGGGCGGCGTCAAGCTCACCCCGCGCCATTACGCCTACCTGAAAATTTCCGAGGGCTGCAACCACCGCTGTACCTTCTGCATCATTCCGTCGATGCGTGGCGATCTGGTCAGCCGCCCCATCGGCGAGGTGATGCACGAGGCAGAAGCACTGGTCAAGGCCGGCGTGCAGGAATTGCTGGTGGTGTCGCAGGACACCAGCGCCTACGGGGTCGACGTGAAGTACCGCCCCGGTTTCTGGAGCGGCCGCCCGCTGAAGACCCGCATGACCGAGCTCGCCGGTGCGCTGGGCAGCCTTGGCGCCTGGGTGCGGCTGCACTACGTCTATCCTTATCCCAGCGTTGATGATGTGATTCCCCTGATGGCGGACGGCATCATCCTGCCTTACCTCGACATTCCTTTTCAGCACGCCAGCCCGCGCATCCTGAAACTCATGCAGCGTCCTGGCGCGGTCGAGAAGACGCTGGAGCGCATCCAGTCCTGGCGCGGCGCAGTGCCTGATCTCACGTTGCGTTCGACATTCATTGTCGGCTTTCCCGGGGAGACGGAGGCCGAGTTCGAGGAGCTGCTGGCCTTCCTCAAGGAGGCGCAGCTCGACCGCGTTGGCTGCTTCAAGTATTCGCCGGTGGAAGGGGCAGCTGCGAACGCGCTTCCGGATGCCGTGCCGGAAGAGTTGAAGGAGGAACGCCTGGAGCGCTTCATGGAAGCGCAGGCAGAGATTTCGGCGGCGCGGCTTGCGGCCAAGATCGGTCGCGAAATCGAGGTGATCGTCGATGAGGAAGATGAAGTGGGCACGCTCGCGCGCAGCCATGCCGATGCACCGGAAATCGACGGGGTGGTGTACCTCGAAGGCGTATTCGGTCTGAAACCCGGGAACCGCCTCAAGGTGCGCGTCGAGGACGCCGATGAACACGATCTGTGGGCAACGCCGATCTGAGTCGGCGACTGCGGCGGCAGGATATCACTCAGGCAAGCATCGAGACCAGGTCTTGGGAATGCCGCCAGAATTTCCACGCGTCGCCGGCATGAAGCAGTAGTGCCTTACCGTTCACCGGGTCGTTCAGGCGCAGGCCGTGCGGGCCAATCCTGCGCAGCGCGCCCTGCAGCAACACGAACCAGTCCCGTTCCAGTTCGCGCAGGGCTGCGCGCCAGCCCAACGCGTCGCCGTATTGCCCTGCCGGCGTCAAATGATCCAGCAGCATCACGCCTCCGGTCCCAAGCAGGCACGGATCCAGCCGGTCGGGAAGGGCGAGCGCACGCCGGTTGCAGAAGGCGCCCAACGCCAAGGCATCGGCATTCCGGGCATAGATTGAGACGGCCGCGGCGGGGCAGGACGGTAGCTCACCCCCACCCCACAGCCACAGCGCGTTCACTGGCAGGTCGCCGCGCGCTTCGCGCGCCAGATTGACCGGGTGGCCGTGCAAGAGCATTTGCAGTTCGTTCAGCAGTGTGCGGAATTGCACGGCGTCTACGCCTTGTGGCAGCAGCGGACCGATCGCGCGGCCCGCTGCGAGGGACGGTGCGGTGGTGGTCAGTCGCGGTGCGTGCTCGAGTCGCAGGTACCAGCGCTTGGGCTGGAGCGGCATCGGGCTCAGGGTCGCGCCAAAATGCTGGGCTATCGCTGCGGCCAGCGCATCGGCCTCCGCCTGCGTCAATTCGAAGGCGCTGCTGTCTGCCAGCACGATACGGTCGCGCAACACCCGTAAATGCACCGGGTCGGCGCGCAGCCAGTAGGCCCCTCCGGCAAGGCCGCCATCCGCAGTCAGCGTGATCGGGGCGAGCGGCCAGTCCTGCTGGCGGGCGATGCCCAGAGCCTCGCACAGGGCGGCTTCCACCCCGTCCGCCGGGCAGGCTAGCCGGCTGCCGCGCGCCAGCAAGGTCTGCAATGCGGGTAGATGCAGATCCTGCGCCGCCGCCTCCAGCAGGCGGGCGCTCGGGAACAGGTGGGGAATGAGGAGCAGCATCCGCCGAGTTTAACAAAGCGGATTCGCTAGAATAACGGCCCATGCGCCAGGCCTTTCATGAGATCACCGTCCCCACCCGCGGCAAGGGGCTGTATGCCTTCACGTCCGAGGTGCGCGACTGGGTTCTGGCCAGCGGCATTCGGCAGGGACTGCTCACCCTGTTTATCCGCCACACTTCGGCCAGCCTGCTGATCCAGGAAAATTACGATCCGACGGTACAGGCCGATCTAGAGCGCTTTCTGTCGCGACTGGTGCCGGAGGGCGACCCCATTTACCAGCATACCCTGGAAGGTGCGGATGACATGCCGGCGCACGTGCGTGCAGCACTGACGCAGACCCATCTGGCGATCCCGGTGGCGGAACGCGGCCCGCTGCTCGGCGCCTGGCAGGGAATCTATATCTTCGAGCACCGGCGCGCGCGCCAGACGCGCAGTGTTGTGCTGCACCTAGTGGGCGAGTAGGGCGGCTGTGGCATACTCGCGGAATTCAACCAGCGAGGCCCGTCTTGCTTCCCTTCGAACTTCTGGTCGGCCTGCGCTACACGCACGCCAAGCGCCGCAACCATTTCATTTCATTCATTTCCATCGTCTCCATGGCGGGGATCGCACTGGGTGTGATGGCGCTGATCGTGGTGCTCTCGGTGATGAACGGTTTTCAGGAGGAGTTGCGCGCGCGCATTCTCGGGGTGGCGGCGCATCTTGAAATCAGCGGGCCGGACGATCGTCTGGCTGACTGGCGCAACGTGCTGGAGCAGGCCAGGCAGAACAGGGAAGTGGTTTCCGGCGCACCCTATGTCAATTCACAAGGCATGCTGGCCAATGGTGACATGGTGCGCGGCGCCATCATCCGCGGTGTACTACCGGAACTGGAAAACCAGGTAGCCGACTTCGCGCAGCACATGAAGGCGGGCAAGCTGACCGATCTCAAGCCCGGCGGGTTCGGCATCATTCTCGGTGCCGAGCTGGCGCGCGCGCTGGACGTGGTGCCCGGCGACAAACTGGTGCTGCTGACGCCACAGGGCAACATCACGCCGGCAGGCGTGATGCCGCGCGTCAAGCAGTTCACCGTCACCGGCATCTTCGAGGCCGGCATGTTCGAATACGACTCGGGGCTTGCCTTGATCGACCTGCAGGATGCGCAAAAGCTGCTGCGGCTGGGCGACGACGTCTCGGGCGTGCGGCTGAAACTCGACGACATGTTTCGCGCGCCGTTCGTGACACGCGAACTGGCGAACAGCCTCCGCGGCCATTACTACCTCACCGACTGGACGCAAAGCCACGCCAATTTCTTTCGCGCCGTGTCGATCGAGAAGCGCATGATGTTCCTGATCCTGCTGCTGATCGTTGCGGTGGCGGCCTTCAATATCGTTTCCACTCTGGTGATGGCAGTGACCGACAAGCAGTCAGACATCGCCATCCTGCGCACGCTGGGGGCCAAGCCATCGTCGATCTTGAGCATCTTCATCGTGCAGGGCGCCTTCATCGGGGTGTTCGGCACGCTGCTGGGGGTGGCGAGCGGCGTATTGCTCGCGCTCAATGTGGAAACCGTCGTGCCTTTCATCGAACATCTGGTCGGGATGGACCTGTTCCCGGCTGACGTGTATTACATCAACCAGCTGCCGTCGAAACTGGTGTGGAGCGATGTTGGCATCATCGCAGGCGTCTCGCTGTTCATCAGCTTGGCCGCGACGCTGTATCCGAGCTGGCGCGCGTCGCGCATCAACCCGGCGGAGGCGCTGCGTTATGAGTGAGATTGTGCTGCGCTGCGCCGGACTGGGCAAAACCTTCCGGCAGGGCAAGACCGACGTCCCGGTTCTGGGCTGCGTCGACCTCGAGGTTCGCGCGGGTGAGTCGGTCGCCATCGTTGGCGCATCCGGGTCGGGCAAGAGTACGCTGCTGCATCTGCTGGGCGGACTCGATACCCCGACGCGTGGCCGGGTCGAACTGCTGGGGCAGGACCCTTTCGCCATTTCCGAGGCTGCGCGCTGCAGGCTGCGCAATACCGCGCTGGGCTTCGTCTATCAGTTTCACCACCTGCTACCGGAGTTTTCCGCGCTGGAAAATGCCGCCATGCCGCTGACCATTCGCCGGATGGAGCATGACCAGGCCATGGCGTGCGCAACCGAGGTGCTGCGCGAGGTGGGCCTGGGGCATCGACTCAGCCATCGTCCCGGGGAACTGTCGGGCGGCGAACGTCAGCGCGTCGCCATCGCGCGCGCACTGGTCACGCGGCCAGCCTGCATTCTGGCCGACGAGCCGACCGGCAACCTCGACCGTCACACCGCCAATGCCGTGTTCGACCTGATGCGTGAGCTCAACCGCAAACACGAGACCAGCCTGGTCGTCGTGACCCACGACGTCGAACTTGCCGCACGCATGGACCGCCAGATCAGGCTGGTGGACGGGATGCTGCAGGCCATCTGAGCGGGCGACGCGATGCGGATCACGCTCATCGCGTTCTGTTTCGGGATATGGTTACTGCAGCAACAGGCCACGCTGCCTTCCGCCCGCTGGCTGTGGAGCCTTCCGCTGTTGTCTGCGGTGCTGTGGCTGCCGCGCTTCCCCAATACGGTTTCTGAAACGCTGCGCCGTCTGGCGGTGGCGCTGTTAGGTTTGGCATTGGGGTTTGCCTGGGCGGCGTGGCGGGCCGACCTGCGGCTGGCAGATCGTCTACCCGATCACTGGCAGGGGATGGACCTTACTGTGGTCGGCGTGGTGAGCGATCTGCCGCAGGCCAACGCGCGCGGCGAGCGCTTCGTGCTGGACGTCGAGCGTACCCTCACGCCCGATGGTCCAGACCTGCATCGCATTCAGCTTGCGCGATACTGGCCCCGCGACGGGGCGCACAATCCGACCGTGCACGCGGGCGAGCGCTGGCGATTCACGGTGCGGCTGAAGCGGCCCTACGGCACGCATAACCCGCAGGGCTTTGACCTCGAGGCCTGGATGCTGGAGCGCGACATCG
>JBLMYH010000241.1:0-21529 GCA_050258175.1 Hyphomicrobiaceae bacterium | reverse complement strand
ATCGTGCAGCATGGTCTTCTCCTTCATGGTCTTGCAGCTTCTTTCCTAAAACTAGGCCAGACCTTCTCCGGATACAAGTGCGTTTTCCACCCGGGGGAGTGCGGTGACGCGGTGCAGGCGGAACACCGGGGGCATGCGAAAAAAAGACCGCCGCCCTGCGCGGGCCGGCGGTCTTATGGTCGCGGCGTGCGCGGCGTCAGCGCCCCCTGTTCCCGATCAGCGGCTGCTGCCGCCGCTTGTGGCGCTGCCCGAGCCAGATTGCAGGGTGCTGCTGCTGTCCAGGTAGCGGTTGACCGTGTCGGCGCCGGCGCCGTGGCTCACGACATCGCTGAACTCGGTTCCACTCAGATCGTCCTCGATCTGGATGTTGTGGATGTCATTCGGCATGTTGGCCCAGCCTGCCCCCCAGGGGCTGTTGTGGTCGGCCAGCGCGGAGACCGAGAACAGCGCGGCCAGGGAACCGAGGATCAGGGCGTGTGCGGTTTGCTTCATGAGTCACTCCTATTCAGTTTGAAATGTCCCCATGCAGGTCGATTGATCGCATGCGGTGAGTGCATGGTAGGCAGGGCGTGTGGCTGGGCTGTGTCGCGGCCGTTCCTGAATGTGACAGTCTGTGACGGGGCGCTGGGCGGACTAAGCTGAAAGCGTCTGACCCTGCCGGGAGTCCCCGTGAAAAAAAAACGATCCTACCCGCTGTCCAAGGTCTACGGCCTGCTCGAGCCGGGGCCGGTGGTGCTGGTCACGACCGCCCGCAAGGGGCACGCCAACGTCATGACAATGTCTTGGCACACCATGATGGAATTCGAGCCGCCATTGATCGGCTGCGTGATCAGCGGCCGCAACGCCTCGTTCGATACGCTCCGGGCAACGAAGGAATGCGTGATCAATATCCCGACGCTGGATCTGGCGAAGCAGGTGGTGGGTGTTGGCAACTGTTCCGGGCGCACGGTCGACAAGTTCGAAAAGTTCGGCCTGACGCCGGTCGAAGCCTCGCGGGTGCAGGCGCCCCTGATTGCCGAATGCTATGCCAGCCTCGAGTGTCGGGTGGTCGACACGCGGCTGGTGAACCGCTACAACTTTTTCATTCTCGAGGTGGTGCAGGCCTGGGTCGATGCCGCAGTCAAGAAGCCGCAAACGCTGCACCATCGGGGCAGCGGCGTGTTCGCGGTGGCCGGTGAGATGGTCAGGCTGCGTTCGGCGATGAAATAGCCCGATCAGGACTGATTTTCAGTTGGAATCCCGCTGCAAGTTGATAGGCTGAAATCACATCCAGCCTGTTCAACCGCGAGGGGAAAGTCATGAGCATCGCAAAAACCATCGAAGTCACGGCAAGCTCCGAGAAGGGGTTCGAGGACGCGATCAAACAGGGGGTGGCGAAGGCTGCCGAGTCGCTGGAAAACATCACCGGCGCCTGGGTCATGGATCAGAGCGTGAACGTGAAGAAGGGCAAGGTCGCCGAATACAGTGTGAGGATGAAGCTGACGTTCATTCTGAAGTAAAGCGCGCCGGCGACGAGGTTAGCCCTCCTCCGGAGTCGTGCGCGCCCGCGTCGGGGGAGCAGAGTCGCCTACTTCTTCAAGCAGAAGGCGAGACTGCCCGCACCGCTTTCGGCTGCCCTCCTCAGGCCGCATAATGCGCGCTGCGTTTTGGCCGCTCTGCGGCAGTCTGAGTTCATGCCCACTCTCCCCTACTGGCGCCTGTCCGGTTTCTATTTCTTTTATTTCGCCTTCGTTGGCGCGATGTCGCCGTTCTGGGGGTTGTATCTGCGGTCGCTGACGTTCAGCGCCTTCGAGATCGGCGTGCTAATGTCGCTGCTGCAGGTGATGCGGATTTTCGCGCCTAACATCTGGGGGCATATCGCCGATCGCACCGGGCGCAGGACACCCATTGTGCAGGTCGCCGCGCTTGGCAGCGTCGTGGTGTTTGCCGGCGTGTTCGTCGGCAGCAGTTTCTGGTGGCTGTTCGCAGTGATGGCGGCACTGAGCTTCTTCTGGAGTGCGTCGCTGCCGCTGGTCGAGGCGATGACCTTGTCACATCTGGGCGAGCGCACCGATACTTATGGCCGCATCCGCTTGTGGGGCTCGGTCGGCTTCATCCTGATGGTGGTGGGGCTGGGCTACGCCTTCGATCGTGTCGCGATCGCCTGGCTGCCGTGGGCGGTGCTGGCGGTGATGCTGGGGATCGCCGTATTCGCGCGGGTGATCCCCGAGGCCGAGATCCTGCCACACGCCACCGACCATCACTCGGTGTGGGACATCGTGAGACGCCCCGAGGTCGCTTCGCTGCTGGCCGCCTGCCTGCTGATGGCGGTGACGCACGGGCCGTACTACACCTTCTATTCGATCTACCTAGTCGACCATGGTTACGACAAGTCCACCGTGGGCTGGCTGTGGGCGCTCGGCGTGCTGTGCGAGATCGGGATCTTCCTGATCATTCCGCGCATCTTCGCGCGGGTGACGCCGCGCCGCCTCATTCTGGCGAGTTTCGCGCTGGCGGTGCTGCGTTTCCTCCTGATCGCCTGGGGGGTGGAGCATGCCTGGCTGGTGTGGGGCGCGCAGACGCTGCACGCCTTCACCTTTGGCACCTATCACGCGGCTGCCGTCGCGCTGATCCACCAGCATTTCCGTGGCCGTCACCAGGCGCGCGGGCAGGCGCTCTACACCAGCCTGTCCTACGGCATCGGCGGCACCATCGGCGGGTTGGCCAGCGGATTGACCTGGGAGTCGCTGGGGTCGGCCTGGACGTTCACCCTCGCCGCCGCGAGCGCGGCGCTGGCCTGGCTGGTGTATGCGGCGTGGGGGGGAACAAAACCCGTGCCAGCGGCCCCTAAGCTATGAAATAATCAGTGTTTTACGCGCCGCGCCGCCTTATTTCGCATGCCTGGATCAACCTTATTCAAGAAATTGTGGGACGCCCACGTGGTGCACGTCGAGCCCGACGGCACCACGCTGTTGTATATCGACCGCCATCTGGTGCACGAAGTCACCAGCCCGCAGGC
Source organism: Hyphomicrobiaceae bacterium (assembly GCA_050258175.1). GTDB lineage: Bacteria > Pseudomonadota > Gammaproteobacteria > Burkholderiales > Thiobacillaceae > Thiobacillus. The sequence goes on along the minus strand of JBLMYH010000241.1, from coordinate 18,531 downwards.
ATTTGAGGGGCTGAAGATGGCCCACCGCACGCCGCGCCGCCCCGACGCCGCGATTGCCGTGCCCGACCACAACGTGCCGACCACTGACCGTTCGCGGGGCATAGCCGACCCAGTATCGCGCCTGCAGGTCGAAACGCTCGACGCCAACTGCGCCGAGTTCGGCATCACCGAGTTCAGGATGGACGATATCCGTCAGGGCATCGTCCACGTCATCGGCCCCGAGGAAGGCTTGACCCTGCCCGGCATGACCGTGGTGTGCGGCGATTCGCACACCTCGACGCACGGCGCCTTCGGTGCACTGGCATTCGGTATCGGCACGTCCGAGGTCGAGCACGTGCTGGCAACGCAGTGCCTGTGGCAGAAGCCGTCGAAGACCCTGCTGGTCAAGGTCGAGGGCCGGCTCGGCAAGGGGGTGACGGCGAAGGACATCGCGCTCGCGATCGTCGGCGAGATCGGCACCGCCGGCGGCACCGGCTATGCGCTGGAATTCGGTGGCTCGGCCATCCGCGCGCTGTCCATGGAAGGTCGCATGACGTTGTGCAACATGGCGATCGAGGCGGGCGCCCGCGCCGGCATGGTGGCGGTTGACCAGACCACGATCGATTACGTCAAGGGTCGCCCCTATGCGCCGCAGGGGGCGGCATGGGACAAGGCTGTGGCCTGGTGGAACACGCTGCATTCGGACCCCGATGCCGAGTTTGACCGCGTGGTCGAGCTCGATGCGGCGAAGATCGAGCCGGAAGTCACCTGGGGTACCTCGCCCGAGATGGTGACCACCATTGGCGGCCGCGTGCCGAATCCCGCCGACGCGCCGAGCGAAGTCAAGCAGCACGACTGGACGCGTGCGCTCGAATACATGGGTTTGCAGGCCGGCACGCCGATCACCGAGATCCCGGTGGACAAGGTCTTCATCGGCTCCTGCACCAACTCCCGCATCGAGGACCTGCGCGAGGCCGCCAGCGTGGCGAAGGGCCGCAAGGTCGCGCCCAATGTCAAGCTGGCAATGGTGGTGCCGGGCTCCGGGCTAGTCAAGCAGCAGGCGGAGGCCGAGGGGCTCGACCGGGTCTTTGTAGAAGCCGGCTTCGAGTGGCGTGAACCCGGCTGTTCGATGTGTCTGGCGATGAACGCCGACCGGCTGGAGCCGGGCGAACGCTGCGCGTCGACCAGCAACCGCAATTTCGAAGGACGGCAGGGGCAGGGTGGCAGAACGCACCTGGTCAGCCCGGCCATGGCCGCTGCCGCCGCGTGCGCCGGACATTTCGTCGACGTGCGCAAGCTATAGGAGATGCGCGATGAAGAAAGTGATCGGACTGCTGTTGCTGGGTCTGTTTGTTGGGCAACCGGCACTCGCCGAGGAGGGGGTTGCGCAAAAAGTGGGCAACGGCGTCAAAAAAGGTGGTGAAGCTGCGGGCCACGGTATTGAAAAAGGAATCGAGGCGACCGAGAGGGGCTTGAAGAAGGGCGCGGCCGCGACTGGCAAAGGGCTGGAGAAGGCGGGCCAGTGGATTGAGAAAAAAGTGCACGGCGACAAGTAGGAAGAGGCGAGCAAGCGATATGCATAAATTTACAGTGCTGGACGGATTGGTCGTGCCGCTGGACCGTGCCAATGTGGACACCGATGCGATCATCCCCAAGCAATTTTTGAAGTCGATCAAGCGCGCCGGCTTCGGCCCCAATCTGTTCGACGAATGGCGTTACCTTGACCACGGCGAGCCAGGCATGGATCCCGCCACGCGCAAGCCGAACCCCGAATTCGTGCTGAATTTTCCGCGCTACCAGGGCGCGAGCGTGCTGCTTGCGCGCGACAACTTCGGCTGCGGATCGAGTCGCGAGCATGCGCCGTGGGCACTGGAGGACTATGGCATCCGCGCCATCATCGCGCCGTCCTTTGCCGACATTTTCTACAACAACTGCTTCAAGAACGGCATCCTGCCCATCGTGCTTGACGTCGCGACGGTGGATCGCCTGTTCCGCGAGTGCGAAGCGGCTGAGGGGTATCGGCTCAACATCGATCTCGACAAGCAGACTGTGACCACCCCGAGTGGCGAGGTGTTGGCATTCGAGGTCGACGGCGGGCGCAAGCATCGCCTGCTTAACGGCCTGGACGACATTGGCCTCACTCTGCTGCAGGCCGACAAAATCAGGGCCTACGAGGAGCGGCGCAAGCAGGAAGCGCCGTGGCTGTTTGCTTGATTGATCAACTATCCCGAATGCCGCTGCGGCGCGTCGCGGTCAAAAGGTTTCTTAGAACATGAAAATTACAGTTTTGCCGGGTGACGGCATAGGTCCGGAAATTGTTGCGCAGGCGGTGAAGGTGCTGGAAGCCTTGCGTGCCGATGGCGCGAAAATCGAGATGGAGACCGCGCCCATCGGTGGTGCTGGCTACGACGCGGCGGGTGACCCGCTGCCGGAGGCGACGCTGAAGCTCGCGCGCGCAGCCGACGCGGTGCTGCTCGGTGCGGTCGGCGGGCCGCCGTACGACACGCTCGACCGGCCGCGGCGGCCCGAGCGCGGCCTGCTACGCATCCGCAAGGAACTCAACCTATTCGCCAACCTGCGTCCGGCACTGCTGTATCCGGAACTGGCCGGCGCCTCTTCGCTGAAACCCGAGGTGGTCGCCGGGCTCGACATCATGATCGTGCGCGAACTGACCGGTGACGTCTATTTCGGCCAGCCGCGCGGCATCGAAATGCGCAATGGCGAGCGTGTCGGCTTCAATACCATGCTGTATTCCGAATCCGAGGTGCGGCGCGTCGCGCACGTCGCCTTCGGCATCGCGATGAAGCGCGGAAGGAAGCTGTGCTCGGTCGAAAAGGCCAACGTGCTGGAATGCTCGGAACTGTGGAAGGAAGTGATGATCGAGGTGTCGAAGGACTACCCCGAGGTCGAACTCTCCCACATGTACGTCGACAACGCGGCGATGCAGCTGATCCGCGCGCCCAAGCAGTTCGATACCATCGTCACCGGCAACATCTTCGGCGACATCCTGTCCGACGCGGCGTCGATGCTGTCGGGCTCGATCGGCATGCTGCCGTCGGCTTCGCTCGACGAGCACAACAAGGGCATGTACGAGCCGATCCATGGTTCAGCGCCTGACATTGCCGGCAAGAACCTGGCGAATCCACTGGCGACCATTCTTTCCGTAGCGATGATGTATCGCTACACCTTTGCCGACCTGGCGACCGCCGACCGCATCGAGGGTGCGGTAAAGAAGGTGATCGCGCAGGGCTTGCGCACCGGCGACATCTGGACCGATGGCACGCAGAAGGTGTCGTGCAGCGAGATGGGCGACGCGGTGGTGAAGGCGCTTTGATTTCCTTCACGAGGATAACGAAGTAAGGCGAGACTGCTTCGTGTCTTTCGTGGATCAAGACTTTATTCGGAGACGAACATGATGAGAGTAGGGCTGGTCGGCTGGCGCGGCATGGTGGGCTCCGTGCTGATGGGGCGCATGAAGGAAGAGCGCGATTTCGATCACATCGATCCGGTGTTCTTCACCACGTCGAACGTCGGCGGCAGGGGACCCGACATCGGCCGCGAGGTGCCGCCGCTGAAGGACGCCAGCAGCATCGACGAGCTGCGTGCCTGCGAGACCATCATCACCTGCCAGGGCGGCGACTACACGAAGGAAATTTATCCGCAGCTGCGCGCGGCGGGCTGGAACGGCTACTGGATCGACGCCGCCTCGACGCTCAGGATGAAGGACGAGGCCATCATCATCCTCGACCCGGTCAACAAGAACGTGATCACCGACGGCATCGCCAACGGCGTCAAGACCTATGTCGGCGGCAACTGTACCGTCTCGCTGATGCTGATGGCCATGGGCGGTCTGTTCGACGCCGGGCTGGTCGAGTGGGTGTCGCCGATGACCTACCAGGCCGCCTCCGGTGCCGGCGCGCGCAACATGCGTGAACTGATCCAGCAAATGGGGGCGGTGCACGCCGAAGTCACCGACCTGATCGGCGACCCGGCCTCGGCCATCCTCGAAATCGACCGCAAGGTCGCCGACTTCATCCGTTCCGACCGTTATCCGGTCGACGCCTGGCCGGTGCCGCTGGCCGGCAACCTGATCCCGTGGATCGACGTCGCGCTGGAGTCAGGCCAGTCCAAGGAAGAATGGAAGGCGCAGGTCGAGGCCAACAAGATCATGCGTCGCAGCGACAACCCGGTCCCGATCGACGGCCTGTGCGTGCGCGTCGGCGCAATGCGCTGCCATTCGCAGGCGCTCACCATCAAGCTGACGAAAGACGTTCCGCTCGCCGACATCCACGGCCTGATCGCTGCGCATAACCAGTGGGTCAAGGTCGTGCCGAACGACCGCGAGATCACCATGCGCGAACTCACCCCGGCGGCGGTGACCGGAACCCTTGCGGTCCCGATCGGCCGCATGCGCAAGCTCAACATGGGGCCTGAGTACCTGACTGCGTTCACCGTCGGTGACCAGTTGCTGTGGGGGGCGGCGGAACCGCTGCGCCGCATGCTGCGGATCCTGCTGGAAGCCTGACCAGGCAAGGGGTCGGGAGGGCAGGTTCAGGCCTGGAGCGATTGTTGCATTAAAGATTGCGCGTGCTGAGCCGTCAATAATGGCGTCAAGGATTCAACGGCCCCGTCGTGCGGGGCTAACAGGGAGATACGGGATGAAATTGAAGCGCTTCACCACCCAACTGATGGCCGCCGGCCTGATCGCCGTGCCGCTGATGGCGAATGCCGCCGGGTTGGGCAAGCTGTCGGTCACCTCGGCGCTCGGTCAGCCGCTCACGGCCGAAATCGAACTGTACGTGGCCGACAAGGCCGAGCTCGACAGCCTGACGGCGAGTCTGGCCTCCGACCAAGCGTTTCACGACGCGCACGTCGAACTCGCTCCGGTTCTGTCTTCCCTGCGCTTCACAGTCGAGAAGAAGCCGAATGGCAAGGCGGTTCTGAAACTTTCTTCCAGCCGTCCGGTGAACGATCCCTTCATCGATATGCTGATCGAACTGAATTGGGGCTCGGGGCGCTTGGTGCGCGAATACACCATGCTGCTTGATCCGCCCAGCGTGGCGACAAAGCAAACCGTGGCGCCGATGACAGCCGTGGCGCCATCGCACGCGCCCGCAGCCAGACCCGCACCGGCTCCGGCGGCTACCCCGCAGGCGATGCCAGCTGCCGCAGCCAAGACCGTTCCCAAGGCCGCGGCGCCGGAGAACATCGTCGTCAAGCGGGGCGACACCCTGGGCAGGATTGCCAGCCATGTGCGGCCGGAGGGCGTGAGCCTGGAGCAGACGCTGCTGGGCCTCTACCGGGAGAACCCTCAGGCGTTCAACGGCAACATGAACCGGCTAAAAGCAGGCCAGACGCTCGATGTCCCGTCCGCCGCAAAAATGGCGGCCATCCCGCAGAAGGAAGCGGCGCGTGAACTCAGGCTGCAGGCGGAAGACTGGCGCGCCTATCGGCAGAAACTGGCGGCAGCCGTGAATACGGCCCCCGCGGCCAAGGCTGCGCCTGGCCAGGCCAGCAGCGGCAAGATCACGCCCAAGGTGGAAGACCATGCCAAGCCGGCGCCGGAAGCCGAGAAGGACGTCCTCACGCTATCCAAGGTTACGCCGCCTGCGGCAACCGCGAGCAAGGCTGACGAAGCCCGCGCCCTGCAGGAAAAGCTGCACGCCCAGGAAGAGGATGCGACCGCGCGCGAAAAGGCGCGGCACGAATCGGAGCAGCGCGTGGCCTCCCTGCAAAAACAGGTTGCGGACATGCAGAAGCTGGTCGCGATGAAGGAGAAGGCGCAGGAAGAGGCGGCGGCTCCGGCAACAGCGCCTGCGCCCGCCCCGCAGGCAGCGAAGCCTGCGCCCGCCCCGAAACCGGTCGCCCCGACCGTCCAGGCGCCCCCCGCCAGCCCTGAGCCGTCCCAAAACTGGTATGACCCCCTGCTCGCCGACCCGATGTATTGGGGTGGCGGCCTGGCAGCGCTGGGTTTGGGGGGCGTCCTGTGGTGGATGATGGCGGGTGCGGGGCGCCGCCGCAAAACCGGCGGCGCCGTGCTGGATGACAGCATCCTGAGCGGTGGCGATGTCCGCCCGAACACGATCATCGGGGCCGCATCGGGCGGGAGTGTCAATACCGGCGACACGTCCTTCCTGACCGATTTCAGCCAGGCCGGCCTTGGCACCATCGACACCCACGACGTCGACCCCATCGCCGAGGCCGAGGTGTACATGGCCTATGGCCGCGACGCGCAGGCAGAGGAGATTCTGAAGGAAGCCATCAGCAAGAACCCGGACCGCCACGAGATCCGGGTCAAGCTGCTGGAAATCTATGCGGCGCGCCGCAATGCTACGGCATTCGAGGCGGCTGCCGGCGAGCTTTTCGCCGCGCTCGGCAGCAAGTCGAGCCCGCTGTGGAACAAGGCCTGCGAAATGGGCCGCAGCATCGATCCCACCAACCCGCTGTATGGCGGCATGCAGTCGAGCGCGACGCCCGCGGTTGCCGCCGCGACGGTGGCTGCCACGGCAGCGGTTGCAGGCGGTGCGGTGACCTTCGCCGGCGAAGCCGCCGCAGCCGAATCGGCGCCTGTTGCCGAACCTGAACCTGCAACCGAACTGGTTTTTGCAGCTCCAGCCGAAACCGTAACCGGCGCCGCGCCGCTGGAATTTGAGTCCGCGGGACACATCCTCAGTTTTGATGCGCCGTCCGAGCCGGTGGCGTCGCCCGAAGCCGGGTATGTGGAAATGGATACCCAGGGCCTGAGTTTCGATCTGCCGGACCTCGATCTTCCTGCAGCGGAGAACGACACGCTGAAGCTGGAACTCGGCCTCGAGGACGATGATGGTCCAGACAGCAAGTTCGATTTCAGCGGTCTCGATCTTGATCTGGGCGAGGCTGGCGGCAATGAGCTCGAGCTCGACGAAGTCGGTACCAAGCTCGATCTGGCCCGCGCCTATGTGGAAATGGGGGACAAGGAAGGCGCGCGCGAAATCCTGAACGAGGTGATGGCCGAGGGCAGCGGCAAGCAGAAATCGGATGCGCAAGGCATGTTGAGCGCGCTTGGCTAAATGCCCCCATCCGGCTGCCCGCATCCTGCTGTGGTGCGGGTGGGCAGTGGCGGTGGAACGCGCTGCCTCGCCCCAGCTTCCTTTCCTGGCCGTTGCCCTCGCGACGGCCTTTCTGTTTGCGCCTGTCCGCCATGAAGCCTGGCGTCTGCTGCGTCGCACCCGCTGGCTGATGGCGGTGCTGCTGCTCACCTATGCCTATACCTTGCCGGGAACGCCGTTATGGCCGCCGCTGGAATGGGCCAGCCCGACTCTGGAAGGCCTCCTGCAAGGTGCGCTGCGCGTGGCGCGGTTGGCACTCATGCTCGCCGGACTGGCGGTGCTGCTCGCGTTTACCGCGCGCGCGCGCCTGATCTACGGCCTGTACGGACTGGCGCGTCCATTGGCCTGGTTCGGCTTCGACCGCCGCGCCTTCGCCGTGCGGCTGGGGCTGACCCTCGACTATGTCGAGCATGCGTCGAAACCGGCGCGATGGCTGGATGCGCTGCGCGCGCCGTTGCCGGATGATGCTGGGCCCGCCACCTACATCCTGCATGCCGAACGCTGGCAAGGCTGCGACAGCGCCGTCATACTTGCAGGCTTGCTTGGGGTGTTGATCGTGCTGGCATGAGGCCGGCTGGCTATGAGAATCGTACTGGGTCTGGAATATCGCGGCGTCGGCTTTTGCGGCTGGCAGTCGCAACCACAGGGCTGCGGCGTGCAGGACGCGCTGGAAGCCGCGCTGGCGGCGATCGCCGGCGAGCAAATCGGCGTGACCGCGGCCGGACGCACCGACACGGGCGTTCATGCTGCGTTCCAGGTGGCGCATTTCGATACCGCGGCGAATCGCCCGCTCAGCGCCTGGGTACGCGGCGTCAACAGCCACCTGCCGCAAGGGGTGGCAGTCCTGTGGGCGCGCGAGGTAGGCGAGGATTTTCATGCCCGCTTCGCCGCCACGCAACGGGGATACCGCTACGTGCTGCTGAACCACGCGGTGCGGCCTGGTCTCAACCACGGCCTGATCGGCTGGCACCATCGTCCGCTCGACGCCGACGCGATGAACCGGGCGGCCGCGCACCTGATCGGGCAGCACGACTTCTCCGCCTTCCGTGCCGCCGAATGTCAAGCCAAATCGCCGGTCAAGGAGTTGCGGTTGGCGCACATCGAGCGGCGCGGCGACTATCTGCTGTGCGATTTCCGCGCCGACGGTTTCCTGCATCACATGGTGCGCAATCTCATGGGCTGCCTGATCCAGGTCGGGGCCGGCGCCCAGCCGCCGGAATGGGTGCATGAAATCCTCGTCGGCCGTGACCGCACCGTCGCGGCGCCGACCTTCGATGCCGCCGGGCTGTATCTCACCCACATCCGGTATCCTGCGCACTTTGCCCTGCCGGAAAGCTCTGAACGATGGCTGTTCGCGTAAAAATCTGCGGCATCACCCGATCACAGGACCTGCATGCCGCCTGCGCCGCTGGGGCGGATGCGCTGGGCTTCGTGTTCTACGAAAAAAGCCCGCGCCATCTCTCGATTGCGGCGGCCGCTGCGCTGGTACGCGAGCTGCCGCCCTTCGTGCAGGCGGTCGGCCTGTTCGTCGACGCCGAGCCCGCGTTTGTCGAAGCAGTCCTGCAGGACGTTCCGCTCGATCTGCTGCAGTTTCACGGCGACGAGAGGCCGAGCGACTGCGCACGCTACGGCCGGGCCTTCATCAAGGCGATACGCGTCAATCGGGACACGGATTTGCTAAAATGCGCGGCTGACTTTGATGCGGCGCGCGGCCTGCTGCTCGACGCCTTCGTGCCGGGCGTGCCGGGCGGCACCGGGGAACGCTTCGACTGGGCCCTGATTCCGGCGAATCTGCCCAAGCCGCTCATCCTGTCGGGCGGACTCACGCCCGACAATGTTGCCGAAGCCGTGCGGCGCGTGCGCCCATGGGCAGTGGACGTGTCGTCCGGCGTCGAAGCGGCAAAAGGCATCAAGGACGCGCAAAAGATTGCGCAATTCATTGCGAAAGCGAAAGAAGCATCATGAAGCTCACCGACCTCCCGGATTCCCATGGCCATTTCGGCCCCTACGGCGGCATCTTCGTCGCCGAAACCCTGATGGCCGCGCTGGAAGAGCTGCGCGTCGAATACGACAAGGCGCGCAACGATCCGGCCTTCATGGCCGAATTCGAATACGAGCTGAAGCATTACGTCGGCCGTCCCAGCCCGGTGTACCACGCGAAGCGGCTCTCCGAAGCCTACGGCGGCGCGCAGATCTACCTAAAGCGCGAGGACCTCAACCACACCGGCGCGCACAAGATCAACAACACCATCGGCCAGGCGCTGCTGGCGCGGCGCATGGGCAAGAAGCGCGTCATCGCCGAGACCGGCGCCGGCCAGCACGGCGTCGCCTCGGCCACCGTCGCGGCGCGCTACGGCATGGAATGCGTGGTCTACATGGGCGCCGAGGACGTCGCCCGCCAGTCGCCCAATGTGTTCCGCATGAAGCTGCTCGGCGCGACTGTGGTGCCGGTGTCCAGTGGCTCGAAGACGCTGAAGGATGCCCTGAACGAGGCGATGCGCGACTGGGTGACCAATGTCGAATCGACCTTCTACATCCTCGGCACCGCAGCCGGCCCGCACCCTTATCCCATGCTAGTGCGCGACTTCCAGTGCGTGATCGGCCGCGAATGCCTTACCCAGATGCCGGAACTGACCGGGCGCCAGCCGGATGCCGTGATTGCCTGTGTCGGCGGCGGCTCCAATGCGATCGGCATTTTCCATCCCTACATCCCGCATGAAAACGTGCGCCTGATCGGCGTCGAAGCGGGCGGCTCCGGGGTGGCCAGCGGCAAGCACGCCGCGCCGCTTACCGCCGGCACCCCGGGCGTGCTGCATGGCTTCCGCAGCTACCTGATGCAGGATGAGAACGGTCAGATCATCGAGACCCATTCGGTTTCCGCCGGCCTCGACTATCCCGGCGTCGGGCCCGAGCACAGCTATCTGAAGGACGCCGGTCGCGCCGAATACGTCGCGGTCGACGACGACGAGGCGCTCGCCGCCTTCCACGACCTGTGCCGATTCGAAGGCATCATCCCGGCCCTCGAATCCAGCCATGCCGTCGCCCACGCCAAGAAGCTCGCGCCGACCCTGGGCAAGGACAAGATCATCCTGGTCAACCTGTCCGGACGCGGCGACAAGGACATCAACACCGTGGCCAAGGTCTCCGGGATCACGCTATAAGCCCGCCCTGTCATTGAACCGCATTTTTCAGAAGACCAAACCATGAGCCGCATCGGCCAGACCTTTACCGCGCTGAAAGCGCACAACAGGAAAGCCCTGATTCCCTTCATCACCGCAGGCGACCCCGGCAAGGGCCTGACAGTGCCGCTGATGCACGCGCTGGTGGAAGCCGGGGCCGACATCATCGAGCTGGGCGTGCCGTTTTCCGATCCGATGGCAGACGGGCCGGTGATCCAGCGCGCTTCCGAGCGGGCGCTGGCGAACAAGGTCGGACTGAAAGACGTATTGGCGATGACGGCGGAATTCCGCAAGACCAACACGACCACCCCGGTCGTGCTGATGGGCTACGCCAACCCGGTGGAACGCATGGGCTACGGGGCCTTCGCCCAGGCGGCGCAGGCGGCCGGGGTGGACGGCGTGCTGACGGTGGACATTCCGCCCGAGGAATCGGTCGGCGTATCGGACGTGTTCAAGGCGCACGGCCTCGACCCGATTTTCCTGCTGTCGCCGACCACACCCGAATCGCGCGTGGAGCAGGTGGCGGCCGCCGCCGGCGGTTTCATCTATTACGTCTCGCTCAAGGGCGTGACGGGTTCGGCCGACCTCGACATCGAGGAGGTCGCGAGCAAGCTCGCCATGGTGCGTAGGCATTGCAGCCTGCCGGTGGGCGTGGGCTTCGGCATCCGCGACGCGGCGACCGCCGAGGCGGTGGCGCGGATTGCCGACGCGGTGGTGGTGGGCAGCCGCATCGTGAACGAGATCGAGACCGCGCCCGAAGGCGAGTGCGCCAACCGCGTCAAGCACCTGGTGGCCGCGTTGCGCCGCGGCGTCGACGCGGCATCGAAATAAACGGAGAAGACACATGAGTTGGTTTCAGAAAATCCTGCCGCCGAAAATCAAACGGCGTGCGCAGGCTGACAAAAAATCCATGCCCGAGGGGCTGTGGTCCAAATGCCCGGCGTGCAACGAGGTGCTGTACCGCGCCGACCTGGAAAGCAATCTGGAAGTGTGTCCGAAGTGCGGCCACCATCACCGCATCGGCGCTCGGCAGCGGCTGGCCATGCTGCTGGATGCGGAGGGTCAGCATGAGATCGGCGCCCACATCACGCCGCTCGACCCGCTCAAGTTCAAGGACAGCAAAAAGTATCCCGATCGCCTGAAAGAGGCGCAGACCGGCACCTCGGAGACCGATGCGCTCGTGGTGATCGGCGGCAGCGTGAAGGCGGTGCCAGTGGTGGCAGCGGCGTTCGAGTTCAAGTTCATGGGCGGATCGATGGGCTCGGTCGTCGGCGAGCGCTTCGTGCAGGGCGTGGAAGCGGCGATCGGCTCGAACTCGGCCTTCGTCTGCTTTTCCGCCAGCGGCGGCGCGCGTATGCAGGAGGGCCTGTTCTCGTTGATGCAGATGGCGAAGACCTCGGCGGCGCTGACCCAGCTGTCGCGCCATCGGCTGCCTTTCATTTCGGTGCTGACCGACCCGACCATGGGCGGCGTGTCGGCGAGCTTCGCCATGCTGGGCGACCTGATCGTCGCCGAGCCCAATGCGCTGATCGGCTTCGCTGGTCCGCGCGTGATCGAGCAGACCGTGCGTGAGACGCTGCCGGAAGGATTTCAGCGTGCCGAGTTCCTGCAGGAGAAAGGTGCCATCGACCGCATCATCGACCGCCGCCAGATGCGCGGCGAACTGGCTGCCATGCTGGCGATCATGATGGGGCGCCCCGCGCTTGCCGCCTAGCCTGTCTTTGGCCGATTGGCTGGGGCGGCTCGAACAGCTGCACCCCAGCACGATCGAGCTGGGGCTGGAGCGGGTGCGACGGGTCAAGGATGCACTCGGGCTTGCCCCGGTTTTCCCGCTCATCGTGGTCGGCGGCACCAACGGCAAGGGCTCCACCTGCGCCTATCTCGAAGCCATCCTCGGCGCTGCCGGCTACAAGACCGGCCTCTATACTTCTCCCCATCTGCTGCGCTACAACGAACGCGTGCGCATTGCCGGCAGTGAAGCGAGCGACCCCGGACTGGTCGCCGCGTTCGAGAAAATCGATGCCGCGCGCGGCGACACTTCGCTGACCTATTTCGAATTCGGCACGTTGGGCGCGATGGCACAGTTCATCGACGCCGGCGTCGACGTGGCCATCCTCGAAGTCGGCCTCGGCGGGCGACTCGATGCGGTAAACGTGTTCGATGCTGACGCCGCGGTCGTCACCAGCGTCGACCTGGATCACATGGAATACCTGGGCGACACGCGCGAAAAAATCGGCTTCGAGAAGGCGGGCATCTTCCGCGGCGGGCACCCCGCCATCTGTGCCGACCCCGCACCCCCGGACAGCCTGCTCGAATATGGCCGCCGCATTGGCGCCGACCTGCTCTGCCTCGGGCGCGACTTTTGGGCGCTGCGCGAGGGCGATCGCTGGGCCTATCGCGGTCCCGAGCTCGCCTGGGAGGATTTGCCGCTGCCTGCCATGGCGGGTGCCTACCAGTTGCGCAACGCGGCCGGTGCGCTGGCGGTGCTGGAAGCCGTGCGTGACCGCCTGCCGGCGAGCGGGACGGCGATACGACGGGGATTGCGCACGGCGCAGGTGCCGGGCCGGTTCCAACGCATCGCCGAGGCACCGGAGGTCATTCTGGACGTGGCGCATAACCCGGAAGCGGCACGGGCGCTGGCGGCCACCTTGCGCGAGCAGCCGGCGACCGGCCGTACGCTGGCGGTGGTCGGCATGCTGGCCGACAAGGATGCGGCGGGGGTGTTCGCGGCACTGCGCGACGAGATCGATGCGTGGTGGGCGTGCACGCCCGCCACGCCACGTGCGCAGGATGCTGCGGCCCTGGCCACGGTGCTGCGTGTGCATGCAGGCGCAGCACCGGTCAGTGTGCAGCCGGATGTGAACGTGGCGCTCACGGAGGCACGAAGCGCGGCGCGTGAAGATGATAGAATCCTCGTCTTCGGTTCGTTCTATACCGTTGCCGCCGTGCTCGATCATGCCGCCACCCAGCAGTGAAAATGACCTCAAACGCCTTGCCCGGCGCCGCCTGATCGGCGCGGTGGCGCTGACCCTGCTGGCGGTGATCGTGCTGCCACTGTTGCTGCAAGACGAACCGCCGCCGACAAGCTCGCTGGCTGTCCACATGCCGCCCGCAACTGCGCCAGAGCAGATGGCGCAGCCCCACGGGGGCGAGGAACCCGCCGCGGTTGCCGCGCCGGCGGCCCCCCCAGCGTCGCAGCCTACTCCACCTGCCGCGCCTGCCAAACCCGAAGCCAGAGTCGAGCCGAAGTCCGAACCGGTCAAGCCCGCGCCTGCCAAACCCGAAGCCAGAGTCGAGTCGAAGCCCGAACCGGTCAAGCCCGCGCCTGTCAAACCAGAAGCCAGAGGCGAGCCGAAGCCCAAGCCGCAGCCCGCTAGGGCTGCTGCCACATCCCCGTCCCAGGTCAAGTCCGAGGCTGTCGGCGAGATGTTCGTGGTGCAGCTTGCCGCCCTGTCCGATGAAGGCAAGGCACGCGAACTCAGGGCACGTGCCGTGCTGACCGGCTTGCCGGCCTACACCGACAACGTCGGCAAGCTGACGCGTGTGCGTGTAGGGCCCTTCACGACGCGCGAAGCCGCGGTGGCGGCTGCGGTGAGGCTGGCCGAGAACGGTATGAGCGGGCAGGTGCTCACGAAATGAGCATGCTGGATCTGATTGTGCTGCTGGTATTGATACTGACCGTGGTGCGTGGCCTGATGCATGGCATGGTCGAGACGCTGTTTTCGCTGGCAGCGTGGATCCTGGCGTTTGTGCTGGGCAAATGGGGTGCCTTGATCGTGGCGCCGCTGCTGCCGAGCGGGATCGAGAATCCGGCTATTCGCTATTTCGCGGGCTTCGCCGTGGTTTTCCTGGTGGTGCTGATCGGCGTGCTGCTGCTGGGACATGTCCTGGCAACGCTCGTCAAGGCGGTGGGACTGGGCGGTGCCGACAAGGTGCTGGGCGGCATGTTGGGTCTGGCCAAGGGACTGGCCATTCTGGTCGGCCTGACGCTTGCCGCCGGACTGACCTCCTTGCCGCGCACCGATTTCTGGAGGCAGGCCAGGGCGTCGGCCACCCTGCAGGCGATGGCGCAACGCGCCTTGCCGCTGGTACCGGCGGACGTTGCGAAGTACATTCGCTTTGAATAACTTTATGGACGGGTGCACAGCATGTGCGGGGTAATCGGAGTCGTTTCCAATTCGGCAGCCAATCAGCTTTTGTATGACGGGCTGATGGTGTTGCAGCATCGTGGCCAGGATGCCGCCGGCATCGTCACGGCGGAAGAAAGCCGGTTTCACATGCACAAGGGACAGGGGCTGGCGCGCGATGTTTTCCGTACCCGCGACATGCGCAACCTGCTGGGCGACATGGGGGTGGCGCATGTGCGCTATCCGACCGCAGGCAGCGCGTCGTCGTCGGCCGAATCGCAGCCGTTCTACGTGAACTCGCCGTACGGCATCGTGCTGGGGCACAACGGCAACCTCACCAATACCCACGAGCTCAAGGAATCCCTGTTCCGTGCCGACCTGCGCCACGTCAACACCAATTCGGATTCGGAGGTGCTGCTGAACGTGCTGGCGCATGAACTGCAGGTGCGCGCCTCCGGGCGACAGCTGAATCTGGACACGATCTTTGGCGCGGTGTCCGGCGTGCATGCACGCTGCAAGGGAGCCTACGCGGTAACGGCCTTCATCGCCGGCTACGGCCTCTTGGCCTTCCGCGACCCGTACGGCATCCGGCCGCTGGTGATCGGCGTCAACGACCAGGTCACGCCGCACGAATACATCGTCGCCTCGGAAAGCGTGGCGATCGATACGCTCGGCTTCCGCCTGCTGCGCGACGTCGCGCCGGGCGAGGCGGTGTTCATCGATTACCAGCGCAAGCTGCACAGCCGCCAGTGCAGCGACAAGGCGGTGCTCAATCCCTGTATTTTCGAGTATGTGTATCTTGCTCGCCCCGACTCGGTGATGGATGGCGTCTCGGTCTACAGTACGCGCCTGACCATGGGCGCGTCGCTGGCCGAAAAAATCAAGCGCGAATTCTCCCACCTGAAAATCGACGTGGTGATTCCGATCCCCGACACCAGCCGTCCCTCTGCGCTGCAGCTGGCGAACCATCTCAAGGTGCCCTACCGGGAAGGCTTCATCAAGAACCGCTACATCGGTCGCACCTTCATCATGCCAGGGCAGGCGCTGCGCAAGAAGTCGGTGCGGCAGAAACTCAATGCCATTGGTGAGGAATTCAAGGACAAGAACGTGCTGCTGGTCGACGATTCCATCGTCCGCGGCACCACCAGCCGCGAGATCGTTCAGATGGCTCGCGATGCGGGCGCCACCAAGGTGTATTTCGCCTCGGCCTCGCCGCCCGTGCGCTTCTCCAATGTGTACGGCATCGACATGCCGACGCGCAACGAGCTGATCGCCAACGGCCGCACCGACGAGGAGATCGCGCGCGAGATCGGCTGTGATGCCCTGATCTACCAGGACATCGACGCCATGGTCGAGGCGGTCAGGGCAGGCAACCCGGCGATCCCCGATTTCGATACCTCGTGCTTCGACGGTCGCTACATCACCGGCGATGTCACCCCGGAATACCTGAACTACGTCGAGGCCGTACGCAATGGCGAGACGCCGCCGCCGTCGGCGCTGTCGACCCAGCAACTCGACCTCAACCTGGCGACGAATAACGGTTGACCGTGTCCGGCGCCGGGCGTAAATTGTTCCTGCGCCGATTTGAACCTCAGCTTGCGGGCGCTTGATAAATACGGCTAAAGCGTCGCCAGGGAAACCCCGAACCGCGCTTGCCGTTCGGGGTTTTTTATTTTGGGATCAAACATGAACAACGACGAATACGACATCGAGACGCTGGCGGTGCGCGCCGGCATCGTGCGCAGCCAGTTCAACGAGCATTCGGAGGCGATGTTCCTCACCTCCAGCTTCGTGTTCGGCAGCGCGGCCGAAGCGGCGGCGCGCTTCAAGGGCGAACAGCCCGGCCCGATCTACGCCCGCTTCACCAATCCCACGGTGCAGATGATGGAAGCGCGGCTGGCTGCTCTCGAAGGCGCCGAGCGCTGCGTGGCGTTCGCCTCGGGCATGGCAGCGATCCTGGCGACCGTGATGGGCCTCATGAGGGCGGGCGAGCATGTGGTCGCGTCGCGTTCGATCTTCGGTTCGACGGTGCAATTGTTCTCCAACATTCTCGGCCGCTTCGGCATCGAGACGACCTACGTCTCGCCGACCGACCCGGCGGAGTGGCGCGCCGCGGTTAAGCCGAACACCCGGCTGTTCTTCGTCGAGTCGCCCTCCAATCCGCTGACCGAAGTGAGCGACATCCGTGCGCTCGCCGACATCGCCCACGCGGCCGGCGCCTGGCTTGCGGTCGACAACTGCTTCTGCTCGCCGGCGCTGCAAAAGCCGCTGGAACTCGGCGCCGACATCGTGATCCACTCCGCCACCAAGTATCTCGACGGACAGGGCAGGGTGCTGGGCGGTGCAGTGCTCGGCAGTCAGGCGCTGATGGAAGGCGTCTACACCTTCCTGCGCACCGCCGGACCGACGCTCTCGGCGTTCAACGCCTGGGTGATCCTGAAAGGCCTGGAGACGCTGTCGCTGCGCATGGAGGCGCATTCGAAAAATGCCTTGGCGCTGGCGCAGTGGCTGGAGGCCCAGCCGCAGGTCGCGCGCGTGCTGTATCCCGGCCTGCCGTCGCATCCGCAGCACAAGCTAGCGATGGCGCAGCAGAAAACCGGCGGCGGCATCGTCGCGTTCGAACTCAAGGGTGGCCAGGACGCCGCCTGGAAACTGATCGACGCGACCCGGATGCTGTCGATCACCGCCAACCTGGGCGACACCAAAACCACGATCACGCATCCGGCGACCACCACGCACAGCCGCATGACGCCGGAGCAACGCGCAGCGGCCGGCATCGGCGACGGCCTGGTGCGCATCGCGGTGGGGCTGGAGTCGGTGGCCGACATTCAGGCCGACCTGGCACGCGGGCTGGCATGATCAAAGCGCTGTTCAGCCTGCTTGCCCTGTGCGCCGGGATCGCGCACGCGGCCGACATGACGGTGCTGCGCTACGTCGACCAGGATCCGGGGACTCCGCCATACGCGACGCGCATCCTGGTGACGCCCGAGTTCCTGCGCATGGACAGTGGCGAGGACGCGGGCGATTTCACCCTGCTGGACCGGAAGCGGCGCGTGGTCATCAACGTCGCGCGTGAGAGCAAGCTGGCGATGGTGTTCTCGCCTGGGCCGCTGCCGCCGCAACCCCCCGGCTGGGCCCCGCGGCTCGAAGCGAACAAGGCCGAGCGCGGCGGCCGGCATTTCACCCTGACGGTCAAGGGCGTCGTGTGCAGCGAAGGCATTGCCGCCAAACATGCCATGGATGCGGCGCACGCGATGGCCGAAATGAAGTCCATTCTGGCTGCGACCCAATACCGCGTATGGAAGGCGTCACCGCCCGAGATGCAGCACGACTGCGACCTGGCGAATCAGGTGTGGAACCCGGGCGATACGCTCACACTGGGCCTGCCGCTTGAGGAGCGCGAGTTCACCGGGCGTACGCGGCGACTCGAAAGCGAATCGAAGCAGCCGCTGCAGCCCGAATTGTTCCGCGTGCCGCAGGGCATGAGAACGTTCGCGGCGCCCTCATAGGGCCTCGACCCTTAGCGTGCAGCCCGTGGCATCGCACAGGACATAGCCCCAGCGGCCATACCAGTCCGGCACCACCCAACGCTCGCATTCGCAGCCATCGATCGGGTGGACGTGCCGGGCCGGGCGATGAGTATGGCCGTGGATCATGCGGCAGACCTGGTGTTCGCGCAGAACACGCACCACCTCGGCGGGATTCACATCCATGATTTCGGTGGCCTTGCGCGCCTTGGCCGCTTCGCTGCCGGCTCGCGCCTGCCTTGCCATGCGCTGCCGCAATGACCGGGGCAGCCGGCGCAACAGCGCACGGGTCAGCGGATGGCGAACGCGGCGGCGGAAATCCTGATAGGCCGTATCGTCGGTGCACAGCGTATCGCCGTGCATCAGCAGCGTCGGCACGCCATACAGGTCGACCCGGGCAGGATCGGCGAGCAGCGTGAGGCCGGACCGCCGAGCGTAGCGTTCGGCCAGCATGAAGTCGCGGTTGCCGTGCATGAAGTAGACCCGCGTTCCCGCCGTGCCCAGCGCTGCGAGCTGTTGCGCCGTGTCGGCCGCAACCTGCTCGCCGTGATCGTCGCCGATCCAGGCTTCGAACAGATCCCCCAGGATGTAGAGCGCATCCGCGCCGGCCACGTCATCCTGCAGGAAGCGA
>JBLMYH010000240.1:0-6790 GCA_050258175.1 Hyphomicrobiaceae bacterium | reverse complement strand
TTCATGCTGCACGACGAAAACGAGACGCACGACCTGCCGACGCTGGAAGCGGCGTTCGCCAAGAGCGTCGCCTGGAAGCCCGACCTGCTGCTGCTGGGCATCGACGTCGCGCACGAGCGCGGCACCGACGTGCTGCTGCTGATCCGCTCGCGCCTGCCGCAGACGAAAATCCTGCTGGTGGCCGAAAGCCGCGACGACCCGCTGGTGGCCGCCTGCCAGAGCGTCGGCGTCGACGGCCTGCTGGTGAAGCCGCTCACGGTCGAGGACACGCGCCGCAGGGTCGACGGCATGCTGGGCCGCAGGCGCGCACCGATCCCGATTCATGCGCTATGACGCTTGCCGCGCTGCGCGGGCACCGGTCCAACCTGGTGGGCGTTCCCACCGGCCTCTTGGCGAGCGCGGCATTCAACGAGTTTCCGCTGACCCTGCAGATACGCGGCGTGCATGAAAGCCACGCCCGGCTGTTCGACGGCCTGGCGAGGGCCGCGAGCCACGACGAGGCGGCGCGGTTTTTCCAGGACTATATGGACGACAGCTTCGGCCTGCAGCAGGCGGGCGCCGGCCCGACCGGTGCGCGGCGCTACCGCGCCAGCTACCTGCGCCTGCTCAAGGGCTGGGGCTACGACGCCAGCAGCCGCGAAGGGGCGGTCGTGAAGGGCTGGGTCGAAAGCCGCTTCGGCCTCATCCCGACCTTCCACAAGGCGCCGCTGGCGCGCTTTGCCTCGTCGGCCTGGTCGCGCTACGTGGAGGACAGGCTGTCCAGCCGCTTCCACAACAACGCGATCTACGCGCAGCTGGACCTGCTGTACGAGTTCTGCCAGTGGTCGCTCGCCCACTGGCTGCGGCGCAGCCGACGCCACCTCACGCTGTACCGGGGGGTCAACGACTTCCGCGAAGGCGGTCTGCTTGACGGGGCACGCCCGCGCCACGGTCCGGCGCTGATCAGGCTGAACAACGTCAGCTCGTTCAGCGCCCGCCGCGACATCGCCGGCGAATTCGGCGACACCGTCCTCGAAGCCCAGGTGCCGACGGTCAAGATCCTGTTCTTCAAGGACCTGCTGCCAAGCCATGCGCTGCAGGGCGAGTCGGAATATCTGGTGATCGGCGGCGACTACCGCGTCACGGTCAGCGCCGACTAGATGAACGCCGCGCGCGACGATCTGCACGCACGCGCGCTGGGCGCCTATCTCGGCTTCGCGGTCGGCGATGCACTGGGCGCGACGGTCGAGTTCATGACACCGGGCGAAATCCAGCATGCCTACGGCATGCACCGCGACATGGTCGGCGGCGGCTGGCTCAGGCTCAAGCCCGGACAGATCACCGACGACACGCAAATGTCGCTGGCGCTGGGGCAGGCCCTCGTCGAAAGCGGCGGCTGGAATCCGCGCGCCGCGGCAGACGCCTTCGTCGCGTGGCTCCAGTCGAAGCCCGTCGATGTCGGCAACACCTGCCGCCGCGGCATCCGGCGCTACATGACGGACGGCACGCTGGCGGGCGCGCCGAACGAGGGCGACGGCGGCAACGGCGCCTGCATGCGCAACCTGCCGCTGGCGCTGGCGCTGGCGGACGACGACGCCGCTTTTGCCGCGGCGACGCTGGAGCAGTGCCACCTCACGCATTGCCACCCGCTGTCCGATGCGGCGACGCTGGCGCTCGGCAACATGGCGCGCAGCCTGCTGCGTGGTGGCGGCTTCAGGGCGTGCCGCGAGGAGGCGAACCGCCTGATCACGGACCATCCGGCGTTCCGCTTCGACCCCTATCCCGGGCGCGCATCGGGCTACATCGTCGATACCGTGCAGACGGTGCTCTATTACTTCTTCCGCACCGACAGCTTCGAGTCCTGCGTGACCGCCGTGGTCAACCGCGGCGAGGACGCCGACACCACCGGCGCGCTGGCCGGCATGCTCGCCGGCGCGGCCTACGGCGTATCCGACATTCCGGGCTACTGGCTGAAAAGACTGGACGCGAAGGTCCGCGTCCGCATCGAGGACCAGACCGGCGCGCTGCTCGCGCTGGCCCGACAGACGAGAAAGGACAGGCCATGACTACACTGATCTTCTACGAAAAGCCGGGCTGCGCGAACAACACGCGGCAGAAGCGTCTGCTGCACGACGCGGGCCACGAGGTGATCGCACGCGATCTGCTCGCCGAGCCGTGGACGGCGGCCCGGCTGCTGGAATTCTTCGCCGGCCTGCCGGTGGCCGACTGGTTCAACCGCGCCGCGCCGCAGTTGAAGTCCGGCGAGATCGACCCCGATGCCGTCGATGCCGAGACGGCGCTGCGCCTGCTGCTGGCCAGCCCGGTGCTGATCCGCCGCCCGCTGATCGAGGCCAAGGGCTGGCGGCTGGCCGGCTTCGACGCGGACGAGGTCGCGGCACGTCTCGGCATCGCCGGCGAGCGCGCGGCGGACCGCAGCCTGCAATCCTGTCCGCGCCCGGCGACCCCCTGCGCCGCGCCACCCAACTGCACGCCGCAGCGTGACGCGCCGGCGAAGATCGCGCTGGCCTACCACGAGCGCACCAAGCACCGGCCGGAACGCTACGCCGCCGGCCCGGAGACGCTGGACTGGACCTGCCAGCCCGATCCGTTCCGCCGCTTCCAGGGCAGTCCGCTCGTGCGCCTGCCGCTTTCCGCTGGCCGGATTGCGCACCGGTGCGCCGACACGGAGAGCACAGCGCCATTCTCGCTGGATTCGATCGGCGCGCTGCTGGAACTGTCGCTCGGCCTGTCGGCGTGGAAGGAACATGGGCCGGACCGCTGGGCGCTGCGCTGCAACCCGTCGAGCGGCAACCTGCACCCGACCGAGGCCTACCTGATCGCGCGCGGGATCGCCGGGGTGGAAGACGGCCTCTACCACTACGCCAGCCGCAGCCATGCGCTGGAACAGCGCTGCCTGGCCGGTGCCGCCGGCGCGCCCGGCCTGTGGATCGGGCTGGCCTCCATCCACTGGCGCGAGGCCTGGAAATACGGCGAGCGCGCCTTCCGCTACTGCCAGCTCGACGTCGGCCATGCGCTGGCCGCGCTGCGCTACGCCGCCGCCCTGCTCGGCTGGCAGCTGCGCCTGGTGGCCGGCTGCGACAAAGCGCGCCTGGAGCAGCTGCTGGGCACCGGGCGCGACCGCGACTTCGGCGGGGCCGAGCGCGAGGAGCCGGACCTGCTGGTACAGCTCAGCCTGGTACCGCAGCCGGCGGTCGAGCCAGCGCTCTGGGAGAGCGAGGCACGCTGGCACGGCCAGGCGAACCGGCTCGATCCGCATCCGATGTATCAATGGCCGGTCATCGACGAGGTCGCGGCCGCCACCGCCCGCGCACCGGGCGGGACCGCCGCGGCGCAGCGCCGCGCATACCCGGCGGGCACATCGGCCACCCGCCTGCCGGCGCCGGAAGTCATCATGGGGCGGCGCAGCGCGCAGCGTTTCGATCCGACGTTCAGCATGACGGCGGACGATTTCTGCCGGTTGCTCGACAGCCTGCTGCCGCGTCCACAGGCGCCGTGGGACATCTGGGACGAAGCGCCACGCATCCATCCGGTGCTGTTCGTCCATCGCGTCGAGGGCCTTCCCGCCGGGCTCTACATCCTGGTGCGCGAAGCCGAGGCGGAAGCGACGCTGCGGGCGGCGCTCGCCGACGAGTTCGACTGGCAACCGGTGGTCGGCTGCCCCGCGCACCTGCCGCTGTTCCGCCTGCGGACCGGCCCGTGGCACAAGGTGGCGCGTGCCGTCAGCTGCGCGCAGGCGATCGCCGCCGAAAGCTGCTTTTCGCTCGGCATGCTGGCCGAGTTCGAGGCCAGCGTGCAGGAGGACGCCTGGCGCTACCGCCAGCTGCACTGGGAAGCGGGCCTCGTCGGCCACGTCCTCTACCTCGCGGCGGAAACGCTCGGCCTGCGTGGCACCGGCATCGGCTGCTTTCTCGACGACGCCTTCCACGAACTGCTCGGCCTGCGCGACCGCCAGTTCCAGTCGCTCTACCACTTCACCGTGGGACGTGCGCTCGCGGATACCCGCATCGCCACCCTGCCGCCCTACCCGGACCGCATGACCGACGTAATGGGGTTCAGCCGCTGAGCCCCGAGAGAAACTTCCACCGCTGCACCCGCAGTCCGCATCGCTGGAACCAAATCGATTCTGTACCTACTATGCAGTAAGGCGAGTTCGGCTGCGTTTGCGCACCCTGCCGGTGCAGGCAGGCCATATATGTTCCAGATCGGTGCGATATGCAGCGAGATGCACCGACTTCGAACGGCCCGCGCGTTTTGCGCCGCACCGTTTGTGCTCAATCCGGCCCGGTTGTGGCCGTTAAAAACCACATGGCACGATCGTTGCACCAGCATGGTCAAGCCCGTCATCGATCACCGGACAGGAGGACTCCATGAGCTTGTTCAACCAGTACATCGAACGCTATCGCAAGGAAGAAGAGGAATTCACGCTCGAGGAATTCCTCGACATCTGCAAGAAGGACCGGATGGCCTATGCGAGTTCTGCCGAACGCATGCTCGCCGCGATCGGCGAGGCGGAGCTGGTCGACACCCGCAAGGATCCGCGCCTGTCCCGCCTGTTCTCCAACAAGGTCATCAAGATCTATCCGGCGTTCAGGGATTTCTACGGCATGGAGGACACGATCGAGCAGATCGTTTCCTACTTCCGCCACGCCGCCCAGGGCCTGGAGGAGAAGAAGCAGATCCTCTACCTGCTGGGGCCGGTGGGCGGCGGCAAGTCCTCGCTGGCGGAAAAGCTCAAGCACCTGATGGAGAAGGCGCCGTTCTACGCCATCAAGGGCTCGCCGGTGAATGACTCGCCGCTGTCGCTGTTCTCGGCCGACGAGGACGGCGACATCCTGGAACAGGAGTACGGCATTGCCCCGCGCTACCTCGGCAAGGTGCTGTCGCCGTGGGCGGTGAAGCGCCTGCACGAGTACAACGGCGACATCACCAAGTT
Source organism: Hyphomicrobiaceae bacterium (assembly GCA_050258175.1). GTDB lineage: Bacteria > Pseudomonadota > Gammaproteobacteria > Burkholderiales > Thiobacillaceae > Thiobacillus. Next base: position 1,857 of record JBLMYH010000240.1, on the reverse strand, counting down.
CCGCGTCGTCAAACGCTGGCCCTCGGTGCTGGGGCAGGTCGGCATTTCCAAGACCGAGCCGGGGGACGAGAACAACCAGGACATCTCCTCGCTGGTCGGCAAGGTCGACATCCGCAAGCTGGAGAAGTATTCGCAGGACGACCCCGACGCCTACAGCTACTCGGGCGGGCTTTCGCTGTCCAACCAGGGGCTGATGGAATTCGTCGAGATGTTCAAGGCGCCGATCAAGGTGCTGCACCCGCTCCTGACCGCCACCCAGGAAGGCAACTACAAGGGGACCGAGGGCTTCGGCGCGATCCCCTTCGACGGCGTGGTACTGGCCCACAGCAACGAGTCGGAGTGGACCACGTTCCGCAACAACAAGAACAACGAGGCCTTCCTCGACCGCATCTACATCGTCAAGGTGCCCTACTGCCTGCGGGTATCCGAGGAGGTGAAGATCTACCGGAAGCTGCTGCAGCACAGCTCGCTGGCGGAAGCGCCGTGCGCCCCCGGCACGCTGGAAATGCTGGCGCAGTTCTCGGTGCTGACCCGGCTCAAGGAGCCGGAGAATTCCAGCATCTATTCCAAGATGCGCGTCTACGATGGCGAGAACCTCAAGGACACCGATCCCAAGGCCAAGAGCTACCAGGAATACCGCGACTTCGCCGGCGTCGACGAAGGCATGACCGGCATTTCGACTCGCTTCGCCTTCAAGATCCTGTCGCGGGTGTTCAACTTCGACCACGGCGAGATCGCCGCCAACCCGGTGCACCTGCTCTACGTGCTGGAGCAGCAGATCGAGCAGGAGCAGCTGCCGCCCGAAATGGAACAGCGCTACATCGCCTACCTCAAGGAATACCTGTCGCCGCACTACGCCGAGTTCATCGAGAAGGAACTGCAGACCGCCTACCTCGAGTCCTACTCCGAATACGGGCAGAACATCTTCGACCGCTACGTGACCTACGCCGACATGTGGATCCAGGACCAGGAGTTCCGCGACCCGGACACCGGCGAGATTCTCGACCGCGGGCAGCTCAATACCGAGCTGGAGAAGATCGAGAAGCCCGCCGGCATCGCCAATCCGAAGGATTTCCGCCACGAGGTGGTCAACTTCGTGCTGCGCGCCCGCGCCCAGAACCACGGCAAGAACCCGGCCTGGACCAGCTACGAGAAACTGCGCGCGGTGATCGAGAAGCGCATGTTCTCCAGCACCGAGGATCTGCTGCCGGTGATCTCCTTCAACGCCAAGGCGTCGAGCGAGGAGCAGAAGAAGCACCAGGACTTCGTCCAGCGCATGGTGGCGAAGGGCTACACCGACAAGCAGGTACGCCTCTTGGCGGAGTGGTACCTGCGCGCGAGAAAGGCGTCCTGAGCGGGAGGTGGCCATGAACCGGCTTGTCGACCGCCGTCTGTCCGGCAAGAACCGCAGCGCCGTCAACCGGCAGCGTTTCCTGCGCCGCTTCAAGGCGCAGATCCGCAAGGCCGCGTCCGAAGTCGTGTCCGGGCGCAAGGTGACGGACCTGGAGCGCGGCGAAAAGATCTCGATCCCGTCCAAGGACCTGTCCGAGCCGATCTTCCACCATGGCCCCGGCGGCCGCCGCAACATCGTGCTGCCCGGCAACCGCGAGTTCGTCAGCGGCGACCGGGTCGACCGGCCGGAAGACGGTGGCGGTGGGGGGGGCGGCGGCGGCTCGCCGGACGGCGAGGCCATGGACGACTTCGTGTTCGAGCTCTCCAAGGAGGAGTTCATGGAGTACTTCTTCCAGGACCTGGCGCTGCCCGACCTGGTGAAGAAGCAGCTCGCCGCCGTTCCCGAGGTGAAGAAGGCGCGCGCCGGCTTCGTCAGCCACGGCAACCCGTCCAACCTGCACGTGG
>JBLMYH010000239.1:0-6067 GCA_050258175.1 Hyphomicrobiaceae bacterium | reverse complement strand
ATGACGCCCTCGACCACCTCGGAGCGCGCGCCGATGAAGCAGTTGTCGCCGATGATGGTGGGGTTGGCCTGCACCGGTTCGAGCACGCCGCCGATGCCGACGCCGCCGGAGAGGTGCACGTTCTTGCCGATCTGCGCGCAGGAACCGACGGTGGCCCACGTATCCACCATCGTCCCTTCACCGACGTAGGCGCCGATGTTGACGTAGGAGGGCATCAGCACCACGTTCTTGCCGATGTAGGAACCCTTGCGCGCGGCGGCCGGCGGCACGACACGAAAGCCGCCTTCGCGAAAGTCCTTGGAGTTGAAGTCGGCGAACTTGGAAGGCACCTTGTCGTAGTAGTTGGTGTAGCCGCCCTTGATGAAGGCGTTGTCTTCCAGGCGGAACGACAGCAGTACGGCCTTCTTCACCCACTGGTGGGTGATCCAGTTCTGCCCTTCGCCGCGCTCGGCGACGCGCAGCTGACCCATGTCGAGCAGGTCGATCACGGCCATGACGGCGTCCTTGACCTGGGGCTCGGCATTGCGCGGAGTGATTTCGGCGCGACGCTCGAATGCGTCTTCGATGGTTTTCTGCAGGTCTTGCATGATGTCTTCCTGTTGTTGAATGTGAAGTGAAATGAATATTGGCCCGGTGCCCTTATGCGGCTTTGTCCGCGAAGCTGGCGATGCGATGCGCCGCTTCGACGCAGGCACCGAGGCTGTCGACCAGCGCGACGCGGACGAAGCCTTTGCCCGGGTTGACGTTGGCGGCGTCGCGCGCGAGGAAGCTGCCGGGCAGCACGGTCACGTGCTGTTTCTCGTAGAGGCCGCGCGCGAATGCGGCGTCGTCGCCGCCCGGGACGCGTGCCCACAGATAGAAGGCAGCGTCGGGTTCGTCGAACTGCAGCACGCCTTTCAGCAGAGGCATGACGGAAGCGAATTTCTCGGTGTACTGGCGGCGGTTCTCGATCACGTGCGCTTCGTCGCTCCACGCTGCAATGCTGGCGGCCTGCACCGCCGGGCTCATCGCGCTGCCGTGATAGGTGCGGTAGAGCAGGAATTTCTTCATCAACTCAGCGTCGCCGCCGACCATGCCGGAACGCAGGCCGGGGACGTTGGAGCGCTTCGACAGCGAATTGAACACGATCAGGTTCTTGAGGCCGCGGCCGAGCTGCTGGGCGGCGCTGAGCGCGCCGAGCGGTGGCTGGCCTTCCTCGAAGTAGATCTCCGAATAGCATTCGTCGGCGGCGATGACAAAGCCATGCCGGTCCGAAAGTTCGAAGAGTTCCTTCCAGTCGGCGAGCGACATCACTTTGCCGGTGGGGTTGCCAGGCGAACAGACGTAGATCAGGTTGACCTGCTCCCACAGGTCTTCCGGCACGCGCGACCAGTCCATCCTGAAACCGTTTTCCGGCAGCGTGTTGAGGAAGAAGGGGCGGGCGCCGGCCAGCAGCGCCGCGCCTTCGTAGATCTGATAGAACGGGTTGGGCGAGATGACCACGCGGCGGCCGTGGCGGCTGGAATCGACGCTGGCTTGGGCGAAGGCGAACAGCGCCTCGCGCGAGCCGTTCACCGGCAGTACCTCGCTCGCCGGATCGAGCTTTACGCCGTAGCGTCGCTCGGCCCAGTCGGCAATGGCTTGACGCAGCGCATCCGAGCCTTGAGTGATGGGATAATTCGCCAGCCCGCCGAGTCCTGCGATCAGCGCATCCTTGATGAACTGCGGCGTCGGATGCTTGGGTTCGCCGATCGACAGGTTGATCGGCGACAGCCCGGGATTCGGCGTCACCCCGGCAAACAGCTCGCGCAGTTTCTGGAATGGATACGGATGGAGGTGATCGAGACGCGGATTCATTGCAGTACGGAATTTAACCAAGCCACGCATTATAAAGCCCCATGCCGTCGATTCCCTTGCAGCGCACGCTCGCCGTCAGCAGCCTGGTCTATGCCGCCTCCCTCTGGGGGCTGGTGTGGTATCCCTATCGCCTGCTGGATCAGGCTGGCGTGGGGGGGCTTGCTTCGGGATTTTTTTCCTATGCGATACCGCTGTTGCTGCTGGGCTGGCTGCAGGCTCGCGCGCTGCACGCGGCGCGCGCGAACTGGCTGTGGCTCTCCGCGCTGGGGCTGGCCGCGGGGTGGACGAATCTGGCTTACGTACTGGCGGTGCTCGAGGGTGAGGTGGTGCGGGTGGTGCTGCTGTTTTACCTGTCGCCCTTGTGGACGGTTCTCTTCGCCCGCTTTCTGCTGCACGAGAAACTTAACCGCGCCGGTTGGGCAGTGATGGCTCTGGCCGCGGGCGGCGCGCTGGTGATGCTGTGGCAGCCCGGTGAATGGCCGCTGCCGGCCAACCGCGCCGAATGGCTGGGCCTGTCAGCAGGGGTGATGTTCGCAGCGAGCAATGTCATCAGTCGCCATCTGGGCGGCGTGGCCGAGGGGGCGAAGGTCGTGGTGGTATGGGCGGGCGTGGCGGTGTTGACGCTGGCGGGGCTTGCGCTGAAGCCTGCTGAACTCGATTTCGTGGCAGGCGCCGCGGCCAGCACCTGGCTGCTTCTGCTCGGCATCGGCCTTCTCATCGGCAGCATGACCTACGCCGTGCAGTATGGCCTGGCACGCGTGCCGGCCAACCAGGCCATTGTCATCTTCCTGTTCGAGCTGGTGGTCGCGGCCGTCGCGGCCTATTTTCTGTCGAATGAACGCATGGGTCTTCAGGAATGGGTGGGCGCCGTCATGATCATTACGGCTAGCCTGTTTTCCGGACACATGGAAGACGAACAACTGAAAGAGGAGAACCATGTCTGATTCACTGCCTTCCGCGCGCATCACGGCGCTGCTGCACGCCGGTCTGCTGGTGTCCGACCTTGCGCGCGCGAAATCCTTTTACGAATCGGTGCTGGGGCTGGTGCGCTACCCGAATCGTCCCGACCTTCCCTATCCCGGCGAATGGTATGACCTCGGCGGCGGCCAGCAGGTCCACCTTATGCAGTTGCCCAATCCCGACACCCGATCGGTGCGCCCCGAGCATGGCGGCCGCGATCGCCACATCGCCCTCGCCGTTTCCGGCATGACTGCGCTGAAAAGCCGCCTCGATGCCGCTGGAGTGAGCTATACGGTCAGCAAGTCAGGACGTGCGGCGCTGTTCTGCCGTGACCCGGACATGAATACGCTGGAGTTCGTCGAAGCCGGCTGAGCGGGCTGGCTGGCCTGGTCGCTGTGAGCGGAGGACGCATCGTCGTTTCAGGAACTGCTGCCCCAAAGCAGGAGGACCACCGGTATTAGAAGCGCGGCGAAAATCACGAGGCGCATTACGTCGTTGCAGGCCCGTGTACAGCGAGGCTTGAGGCCGCAGCCACAGCATTTCGGGTCGGGCGCGTGTTTTTCTCGACTTAGCGTATCCATGTCAGGCTCCCTGATCTGCGTTTCCGCATATTATGCGCACGGGTGGGAGGCAGGGCGCTGTTCCAACCCCTCGCCGACACGCACATTCAATATAGGCAAGCAAACCGGTTACTGCGATGAGACGCGGGCTTTACGGCGGGCTTGAAGCAAAGCGCTGCACGCCGTCGCGCGCCAGCAGGGCGGCGCCGTAGGCGGCTTCGGTATGCGCAGCGCGCGCTACCGGCACACCGAGCAGACGCTGGCGGATGCGCGTCCAGACGGTGTTGCGGGCGCCGCCACCCGCGGTTTCGACCCGTCGCACGGGCGAGGCGCCCAGCTCGGCCAGCCGGCCGTAGCCGCGCGCCTCGATGCGGGCGAGGCTTTCCAGCAGGCCGTGCAGGAATTCGGCGTCGTTGGCCGGGCGCGGGGACAAACGCGGCGCCAGTGAAGCGTCGTTGACCGGGAAGCGTTCGCCGGGTTTTGGCAGCGGGACGTAATCGAGCGGACTGGCAACGGCCGGGTCGATCTTCTCGCTTAGCGCGGCTAGCTGGCGGTCATCAAAAAACTGCCGCAGTACCGTGCCGCCGGCGTTGGAGGCGCCGCCCGCCAGCCAGCGGTCGCCGAACCAGTGGCTGTAAATCCCGTACTCGGTGGATTCCGCCCGAGTGTCGGACAGCAGCTTCAAAACCAAGGTGCTGCCGAGTGAGGTGACGCCGTCACCGCTTTGGGTCACGCCTGCGGCCAGGAATGCGGCGATCGAATCGGTGGTGCCGGCGTGTACCATGCAGCCCGGGTTCACGCCGAGGTAGCGCGCGCGCGGACGCGACACGGTGGCGAGACGGGCGCCGGGTGCGATCGGCACCGGCAGGTAGTCGACGTCGGCGAGGTATTCCACCCAGGCCGGCCAGTTCAGCGTGTCGAGGTCGAGGCCCAGTTTGAGCGCGTTGTGGTAGTCGGTCATGCCGACCCGCCCCGTCAAGAGGCCCGCCAGCCAGTCGGCCTGATTGAGGTAGAGGCGGGCCCCGGTCAGCCCGAGCCGCTTCTTCAGCCACAGCACCTTGGCCAGGCCCGAGGTCACCGCGGCGGCGGGATGGCCCGGGGTGGCGGTTTTCGCGATCAGCGCAGCCTCGTCGACCGCACGGTCGTCGTTGTAGAGAAGCGGCGGATGGCGCGGGCTGAGTTCCTCGTCGCAGGCGAGCACGGTGCCGGAAGTGCCGTCGAGCGCGATGTCCGACAATTGCGTGCGGATCGGCTGGGGCAGCGAAGCGACGAGATCCCACAACGCCTCGCGCCAGATGCCGGCGCGTTCGTGTTCTTCGAGCGTGCCGAAGTCACGCTTGTCCTCGGCGAGGATCTGACCGTCGGCGTCGATTATGCAGCTGCGTGCGCCCGAAGTGCCGAAGTCGATGCCGAGAAAAAACAAGGGATTAGCCGCGCGTATTGGACTGGTGCTCGAACTGCGTCAGGTCGACGCGCGGTGCCGGCTGCCAGCCTTTCTTGCGGTGCTCTGCGACGACATTCGTGAAGATGCCGCCGCGCACATAGAACTTGGCGGTAAGCCGCATGAAGCGCGGCTTGGTCGCCTTGACCAGATCGTCGAGGATGCGGTTGGTGACGTCTTCATGAAAGTGGCCCTCCTCGCGGAAGCTCCACATGTAGAGCTTCAGGCTCTTCAGTTCGACGCAGGTCTTGTCGGGGATGTAGTCGAGGATCAGCGTGGCGAAATCCGGCTGCCCGGTCTTGGGGCAAAGGCACGTGAATTCAGGGACTTCCATGTGAATATGAAAGTCGCGTCCCGGTTTTGGATTGGGGAAGGTTTCCAGGGCTTTGGTGGGCGTGGAGGGCATGGGGAGGCTCGGTGTAGAATGTGACGGAAACAGAACGCTGCAAATTCAAGCGGCGCGTTGAGACGACACCATTATAAAAGCTTAGGTCCGCTGTCTTGCGTTTAACCCACATCAAACTTGCCGGTTTCAAGAGTTTCGTCGACCCCACCGTGATTCCCGTCCCCGCCCAGCTGACCGGCGTGGTGGGCCCGAACGGCTGCGGCAAATCGAACGTCATCGACGCAGTGCGCTGGGTGCTCGGCGAATCGTCGGCCAAGCACCTGCGCGGCGAATCGATGCAGGACGTGATCTTCAACGGCTCCGGTACCCGCAAGCCGGCGTCGCGCGCCTCGGTCGAACTGGCGTTCAACAACGAACTCGGGCGTGCCGCCGGCCAGTGGTCGCAATACGCCGAGATTTCGGTCAAGCGCGTGCTCGACCGCAGCGGCGACTCCACCTACTACATCAACAACATGCGGGTGCGGCGGCGCGACGTCGCCGACCTGTTCCTCGGCACCGGCGTCGGTGCACGCGCTTACGCCATCATCGAACAGGGCATGATCAACCGCCTGATCGAGGCTAAGCCCGAGGAGTTGCGCGGCTATCTGGAAGAAGCCGCGGGCGTGTCCAAGTACAAGGAACGCCGCAAGGAAACCGAATCGCGCCTGAAGGACGCGCGCGACAACCTCAATCGCGTCGAGGACATCCAGCGCGAGCTTAGGACCCAGGTCGAGAAACTCACCGTACAGGCCGAAGTCGCCCAACACTACCGCAGTCTTCAGGCTGACCTGACGTTCTCGCAGCACCGCCTGTGGTTCGCCCGCAAGCACGATGCCGCGCAGCAGCGCGCACGCATCGACAAGGACCTGACCGCGGCACAGAACA
>JBLMYH010000238.1:0-2580 GCA_050258175.1 Hyphomicrobiaceae bacterium | reverse complement strand
CGAGTTCTTCGGCGACGGCGGGAAGGCGTGCCTCCAGCTTGGCCAGAGCATCCCAGTTCCCCGAGACGCGCATCAGCAACGCGAAGCGCCCGCCGAGCGCTGCCATGCGCGACTCTTCGATATTGCAGCCGCTTTCCGAGATGCGGCGCGTGAAACCTTCCACCAGCCCGATTTTGTCTTCGCCGCTGGCGGTGATGACGAGTGATTCGGTGTCGTTGGACATTTAAATGAGCTCCCGGTCGGACAGTTCTTTCTTGAGATAGGCGTAAAAGATCGGCGCGGCGATGACGCCCTGCACGCCGAAGGCGGCTTCCATCACCAGCATGGCGATCAGCAGCTCCCACGCATAGGCCTGAATCTGCCCGCCGATGATACGGGCATTCACGAAATATTCGAGCTTGTGAATGAAAATCAGAAATGCCAGGGAAGTGATGGCGATGTGCAGCGAATGCGACAGGGAAATAATGACGATGATCGAATTGGAAATGAGGTTGCCCAGCACCGGCAACAGGCCAACGATGAAGGTCACGACGATCATCGTTTTGGTGAAGGGCAGGTGCACATCCAGCGCAGGCAGCACCAGCAACAGGTAAATACCGGTCAGCAGGGCATTGAGCGCCGAGATCCGGATTTGCGCAAACACCACGCGGCGGAACGCTTCGCTCAGGCGGTGCACGCGCTCGAGCAAGGCCTGCGCCAGCGGCGCCAGCGTCTGATGCGTGCGCGCTTCACGGAGCGCGATGAAACTGCCGATGATGAGGCCGATGAGGAAATGCAGGAGCGTATGCCCGACGTCGCCGCTGAGCTTGCGAATTTCCAGCGCATGGTTGCGCAGCCATTCCACCAGGCCGGCACGAATCACCGACTCGTCGCCCTGCGGCAGCCACGCCGCAGCCCATGGCGGCAACAGCCCGCGCGAGCTATCGATGATTTCGGCCATCTTGGTGAGCAGGCCGGTCAGGCTGCCTTCGGCGCGCAGATACACAATCACCCCGGCGGTAAACCCGCCCAGCGCGCCGAGAACGATCAGCGTGATAAGCGATACCACCAGCACCTTGGCCCAGTTGTGATCGAGGCGACCGATGACAAAACGCGGCGCCAGCATGTGCACCAGCTGGACCACCAGCAGACCCGCCAGCAGCGCGGAAAGCAGGTGGAACATCAGGGTGAACAGGAGTCCGGCCACCATCATCAACCAGGCGGCGATCTGATAGCGGGTGGCGGCAAACGGTACGGGGGTGGCGGTCATGCCGCCACAGTGCCAATAAAAACCTCACCCGGCAAGCGCTCCCGGCCGGCGCCCGCCCGCCGCGCGTCGGGCACGGGGCCAAACCGGCCCGTGTCCCATCAGGCGCCGGCCTGGTAGCCCAGCGCGGCCCCGGTCTGCGCGGCGGCCTGTTGCAGGGCCTCGGCCCAGCCCGGCTTGTGGCGGTCGGCCGGCGCCGAAATCGACAGGCCGGCAACCAGCTTGCCTTCGGCGTCACGCACCGGCGCGCCGATGCACGCCACCCCCAGCTCGGCTTCCTCGCGGTCGTAGGCCAGTTGTTCGCGGCGAATGGTAGCGAGTTCGGCCGACAGACGTTCCAGCGTGGTCAGGGTGTTCGGCGTGTAGGCGGGCAGGCCGGTGCGTTCGGCGTAGCCCATCACGCCGCTCGCGCTGTCCTCGGCGAGGAAGATCTTGCCGACGGCGGTGACGTGCAGCGGCGCATGCGCGCCGACCACCTGCACCACCTGGATCAGCGTCTGCCCCCCCGACACGCGTTCGACGTACACCGCCTCGTCGCCACGCCGCACGATCAGGTTGACCGTCTCGCCGGTCAGTTCGGCCAGTTGCTGCATAAAGGGCAGCGCCACCTGGCGGATGTTCAGTCGCGCACGCAGGCGATTGCCCACTTCGAGCCAGCGTACCCCCAGATCGTATTCTCCGGCGCCGGTCTTCTCGACCAGGCCGTGCGCCATCAGCGCGCCGAGGATGCGGTGGGCGCTGGCGGTGTGCAGGCCGGCCTGCGCGGCGAGGCGGGTGAGGCTGACGGGCCCCGGCGCGCGGGAGAGAACGCCGACCAGGGCCATGGCACGGTCGAGCACCTGAATCGAGGAAGCGGGGTTTTTCATAAAGTGAAAATTTATCACGCAATGTGAAATTTCCCGCAGTTTACTGCTTCAATACGGCCATCGTTTCACATCATGTGAAACATTTTCATATCGTGAAAGGCACACCCATGAGCGCCCAGATGCAGCCCGCCCCCGAGTCCCTCCCCGCCTTCTGCGAAGGCATCCAGTATTTCGCCGCCAGCTTCCCCGAACTCGACCGCCTCGGCGCCGCGCCGCTGCTGGGGCCCACCCAGCCGGCGCTGCCCGACGCGAGCAGCGAAATTTCCATCTACCAGACCCTGCTCGCCGCCGACGCGCTGCGCTACCTGACCCTGCAGGTCACCGGCAGCAAGTCCTCCGGTCACCCAGGCGGCTTCGCCTCCAGCGCCGACGCGGTCGCCGCACTGCACCTGCTGGGCCACCGCAACCTGGTCACCGAGGTCGGCCACCACGCGCCGGGCTTCTATTCCGCGATGTTCCTCGACACCT
>JBLMYH010000237.1:0-9001 GCA_050258175.1 Hyphomicrobiaceae bacterium | reverse complement strand
GGCCGCGTCCAGCAGGGCTTCGTCGATCGCGCACGAGCCTTCGTAATGCAGCTCGGAGTGCGTGACGGTCGCCCGGTGCAGCTTGGACTTGAGCATCGTTCTTTGCATGACGGTGCCCTCAATAAGGAAAGGCTCATATTATAACCCTTGGGGCGGGTAGGCCCAAAGGGCAAGGCAAGCGCTAGCGCGGTTCGCCCAGGGCCGTCTCGACGTTGTCGATCAGCCGCGTGTTTCCCAGCCAGGCCGCGCCGAGCACGACCAGCCGGGCGCTGTCGGGCGTGGGCGGCTGCAGGGTCGCGGCGTCGCGCAGCGCGATGTAATCGACGCGCCAGCCCGCCATGCCGAGATGGCGGCGGGCCCTGGCGCACAGCGCTTCGAACGCGCGATCGCCCGCCTGAACGCCGGCGACGATGTCGGCCAGCGCCTGATGCAGCTGCGCCGCCTGGATCCGCTCGGCTGCCGAGAGATAGGCGTTGCGCGAACTCAGCGCCAGGCCGTCGTCCTCGCGCAGGGTGGCGCCCGCCACGACGTCGATTGGCAGGTTGAACTGCTGGACCAGTTCCTGAATGACCCGCAACTGCTGAAAATCCTTCCTGCCGAACACCGCCACGCGCGGCTGCACCAGGTTGAAGAGTTTCAACACCACGGTGGCGACGCCGCTGAAATGGCCGGGCCGGAAAGCGCCGCACAGATCCTTCGTCAGATCGGCGGACGGCTGCACGCTGAACGTCTGCGGCACCGGATACATCTCGGCGACATCCGGCGCGAACACCAGGTCGCAGCCGGCGGCGGCGAGTTTCTCGCAGTCGGCGGCGAGGGTGCGCGGATAGCGTTCAAAGTCTTCGCCGGCGCCGAACTGCAGCGGGTTGACGAAGATGCTCGCGACCACCGGGCGGCCGTGCCGCTTCGCCAGTTCGACCAGCGACACGTGGCCGGCGTGCAGGTTGCCCATGGTCGGCACGAACGCGGTGCCGGTTTGCCCGGCAAGTGCGGCGCGCAGTTCGGCGGTCGTGTGGATGACCTGCATCAGAACGCGTGGTCGGCGGTGGGGAAGCTGCCGTCCTTCACTGCGGCGACATAGGCACGCGCAGCCGCCTCGATGCCGGCGGTACCGGCGAGAAAGTTCTTCGAGAACTTCGGCGCGCGTGGATACAAGCCCAGCATGTCGTACAGCACCAGCACCTGGCCGGAACAGGCCGAGCCGGCGCCGATGCCGATGGTCGGGATGGTCAGCGCGTCGGTGACGGCGTTCGCCAGCGCGGCGGGCACCATTTCCAGCACGATCAATCCCGCGCCGGCGGCTTCCAGTGCCCGCGCGTCGGCGACCAGCTGCGCCGCGGCAGCCTCCTCGCGTCCCTGCACCTTGTAGCCGCCGAGCTGATTGACCGACTGCGGCAGCAGGCCGACGTGCGCGCATACCGGGATGCCGCGCTGCGTCAGAAAGGCGACTGTGTCGACCATCACCGCGCCGCCTTCCAGCTTGACCATATGCGCGCCCGCCGCCATCAGCCGCGCCGCGGCGGCAAACGCCCGCTCGGGCGAGGGCTGGTAGCTGCCGAAGGGCAGGTCGGCGACGATGAAGGCGCGCTCGGTTCCGGTGGCGACGCAGCGCGTGTGGTAGGTCATTTCGGCGAGTTTCACCGGCAGGGTCGAGGTGTGGCCCTGGATCACCATGCCGAGCGAATCGCCGACCAGCAGCACGTCGACGCCGGCGAGATCGAGCACGCGCGCGAAGCTGGCGTCATAGCAGGTGAGCACGGCGATCTTCTCGCCGCGTTCGCGCATCGCCTTGAGGGTCGAGAGCGTGACCGGCATGCTCAGGCCGCCCGGCTGAAGAACTCGCGCGGGCCGCGCATCTTGCTCATGCGTTCCAGCAGCAGTTCGAAGTCGGCTTCGCTCTCGGCGAAATTGAGGTTGCTGGTGTTGACGATGAGCAGCGGCGCGGCCTCGTAGCGATGGAAGAACTCGCTGTAGCTGTTGGCCAGGCGCTGCAGGTAGCCCGCATCCATGCCGCGCTCGAAGTCCACGCCGCGACGCTTGACGCGTTCCTGCAGCGCGCCGATCGGCGCCTGCAGGTAGATCACCAGGTCGGGTGTCGGTGCCTGCGGAGCAAGGTCGGCATAGACCTTCTGGTACAGCTCGAACTCGTCGTCGTCGAGGTTTAGGCGCGCGAACAGCATGTCCTTGTCGATCAGGAAGTCCGACACGGTGCCGGCGCGGAACAGGTCGCCCTGCGCCAGATCACGCAGCTGGCGCGTACGGTCGAACAGGAAATGCAGTTGCGTCGGCAGCGCATAGCGCTTGGGTTCCTGGTAGAAGCGCGGCAGGAAGGGGTTGTCGCCTGCGTTCTCCAGTAGCGTATCGGCGCCCATGCGCTCGGCCAGCTTGTAGGTAAGGCTGGTCTTGCCGGCGCCGATCGGGCCTTCGACAACGACGTAACGGTAATGGGAGAGACTCATGCGTTGACGGCAGCGGCAGGTGGCGGGAGGACGGTTACATTCTGATCAGCGCAGGCGGCGAGCCAGTCGGCGGCGCGGCCGTGACCGGGGATGACGGCGTCGGGGGCGATTTCCAGCAGCGGCAGCAGCACGAAGGCGCGCTCGTGCATGCGCGGATGCGGCAGGGTCAGGCCCTCTTCGTGGAAATGCGCGTCACCGTAGAGCAGGAGGTCGAGGTCGAGCGTGCGCGGCGCGTTGCGGAAGCTGCGCTCGCGGCCATGGCGGTGTTCGAGATCCAGCAGGGCGGCGAGCAGTGCGCGCGGCGCGAGCGTGGTTTCGATCTGCGCCGCTGCGTTGATGAAATCGGGCTGGTCGACGTAGCCAACCGGCGCCGACGCATACAGGCTGGAGCGCGCCACGAGGCGGGTGCCGGGCAGACGGTCGAGCTCGGCCAACGCGTATTCCACCTGCACAGTCGGGTCGTTGAGGTTGGCGCCGAGGCCGATGGTGGCGATCACCTTCATGCTGAATGCGCCTCGTCCCCGGATTCGGCCGGCTTCTTGCGCTTGCGGCGGCGGCGCGGCTTGGGCGCGTTGTCGGCCAGCAGCATGCCGGCACGTTCGTCGTCGCTGGCGTCCTGGAAGCGGGTCCACCATTCGCCGAGTTCGGCTGCGACCTCGCCGGATTCGGCGCGCAGCAGCAGGAAATCGTAGGCAGCGCGGAAGCGCGGATGCTCGAGCAGGCGATACGGGCGTTGCCCCCCGCGCTGTTCGAACCGCGGCTGCAGCGCCCAGATCTCCTTCATCATGCCGTCGTAGCGGCGCGGAATGGCGAGCTGGCTGCGCTGGGCATCGAGCACTTCGTCCATCGCCATGAACAGAGCGGGCTGGGGTTTCTCTCCCGCAGCTTCCAGGGCGCGCCAGCGCAGCAGCACCTGCGGCCACAACAGCGTGCCGAACAGGAAGGCCGGCGAGGCCGGCTTGTCCTGCGCGATGCGGGCGTCGGTGGTTTTCAGCGCGGCGGTGATGAAGCGCTCGCCGGTGGAATCGTCAAGGATCGTGTCCAGCAGCGGCAGCATGCCGTGGTGCAGCCCCTCGGCGCGCAACTGGTGGACGCCGCGCAGGGCGTGGCCGGACAACAGAAGCTTGAGTGCCTCGTCGAAGATGCGCGCGCGCGGGATGTTGGAGAGCAGCGGCGCCAGCGCCGCTACCGGCTTGCGCGTGTCGGGATCGATGTGGAAGTCGAGCTTGGCGGCAAAGCGAGCGGCGCGCAGCATGCGCACCGGATCTTCGCGGTAGCGCGTGTCGGGGTCGCCGATCATGCGCAGCACGCGCTTCTTGCAGTCGGTGACCCCGCCGAAGTAGTCGTGCACTTCCTCGCGCGCCGGGTCGTAATACAGCGCGTTGATGGTGAAGTCGCGGCGCGCGGCGTCGTCCGCCATGCTGCCGAACACGTTATCCGACAGCAGGCGGCCGTGTTCGTCGGTCGGGCGCTCGTCCTCCTCCTCGGTTTCCTTCTGCCCGTTGGAGCGGAAGGTGGTGACCTCGATGGTCTCGCGCCCGCACATCACGTGCACGATCTGGAAACGCCGGCCGATGATGCGCGAGCGGCGGAACAGTCGCCGCACCTCTTCCGGGGTGGCGTCGGTGGCGACGTCGAAATCCTTGGGCGTCTTGTTCAGCAGCAGGTCGCGCACCGCGCCGCCGACGAGGTAGCCCTTGTACCCGGCCTGGGACAGGGTTTCGCAGGTCTTGAGCGCGCAGTCGTCGAGCTGGTCACGGCGGATGCCGTGTGCCGCGAGCGGCAGGATCTGCGCCTGGGCGCCGGCGGCGCGCGGCTTGCGGCCAAATACTTTGTTGATGATGCGACGAATCATGAGGTGCGCGAGGGCGGTGGGGTGCTGACCAAAACGCGATTATACAGGCTGGACCCGGTCGTTCTTCTGCCACAGCGCGGCCGTGCCGGGGCCGTACAGCGCCTCGAGCGCCGCCGGGGTGAGCAGCCCGGCCGGCGCACCTAGCGTCCAGCGTCCGTCGCCATACAGGAACAGCAGGCGGTCACAGTGGCAGGCGGCCCAGTTCGGATCGTGCAGGGTCAGCGCGACGCTGTGTCCGGCATCGGCCTCACCGCGCGCCCAGCCCAGCAGCCGCGCCTGATGCGCAGGATCGAGATGGGTCAGCGGCTCATCCAGCAGGGCGATGCGCGGCTGCTGCGCGGCCAGCTGCGCCAGCCGCGCACGCTGACGCTCGCCGCCCGAAAGGGTATCGAGCGGGCGGCGCGCGAGTGCAGCCAGCTCCCAGGTTGCGAACAGGGGCGTCAGGTCAACGCCGGCCGTGCCGAACGGGTAATGGCCCAGCGCGACGAAGTCGCTGACGCTGCCGAAGAAGCCGCCCGCCTCGCTCTGCGGCAATAGCCCGATGTGCTGCGCGCGGGTGAGCGGCGGCAGCGTGGTGAGGGCGCTGCCGTCGAGCGTGACGCGGCCGCGAGCGGGGTCGGCGAGCCCGGCCAGCACGTTCAGCAGGGTGGATTTGCCGGCGCCGTTGGCGCCGAGAATGCCGAGCACCTCGCCGGGTTCGAGCGCGAGGTTGAGCGAATCGACCAGCGTGCGGCCACGGGTTTGCAGGACCAGTTCATGGGCGACGAGGCTCATGGCTTGCGCAACAGCCACAGCATGACCGGCACGCCCAGCAGCGCGGTCAGCACGCCGACCGGCAATTCGCGCGGTGCGATCACGGTGCGTGCCAGCGCATCGGCCAGCACCAGCAGGCTGCCCCCGGCCAGCGCGGCAGCGGGCAGCAGGACGCGGTGGCCAGCGAAGCCCATTTTCCGCAGCGCATGCGGCACCATCAGGCCGACGAAGCCAATGCTGCCGGCCTGCGCCACCACCAGCGCGGTACTGGCGCCGGCCAGTCCGAACAGCATCCAGCGCGTGGGCGCGACCGCCACGCCGAGCGACGCGGCTTTCAGCGGCGCCAGCTGCAGCACGTCGAGTCGCCTCGCGAGGCCCAGGGCGGCGGCCACCGCCAACAGCAGCGCTGCCCACAGCATGAAGGTGTTGCTGGTCCACGCCAGGTCGCCCATCAGGAAGAACAGCATGCCCGGCAGGCGCTCGGTCGGGGCCACGCTCAGCACCAGGGCGATCAGGGCGCCGAAGCCCGCTGCCAGCATCACCCCGGCGAGCAGCAGCGGCGTGTGGTCGCGCGCCAGCAGCCGGCCGCCGAGCGCGGCGGCGAGCGCCAGCGCCACGAGGCTGCCGGTGAACGCCAGCGCCGACACCCATGGCCACGCCAGCCCGGCGCTCATGCCCAGCAGCGCCAGCAGACCGGCGCCCCCGGAGACGCCGAGCAGGTAGGGTTCGGCCAGCGGGTTGCGGAACAGCGTCTGCATCAGTGCACCCGCCAGCGCCAGCAGGCCGCCGCAGGCGAACGCCGCGGCCACGCGCGGCCCGCGCAGCTCGTCGAGGATCTGCATTGCCAGTTCGTGGTCGGCGGGCAGGGCACCGGCCATCAGGCCCAGTGCAATCGCCAGAAGGGCGATCAGCCCGAGCAGCAGCAGTTTCGCGGCGGAGGACAGAAGGACCTTACCGCTTCGGAGAGGTGGCGGGCGAGATGGCTGCGGCCTCGGGCAGCAGCGTGACGCGCTTCATCACGACCGGCTCGACGGGGACGTCCTGGTAGGGACCGCGATCGCCACGCGGTACCGCGACGATGGCGTCGACCACGTCCATGCCGTCGATCACCTGGCCGAACACGGCATAACCCCAGGTGTCGTAGCTCTTGCCGCGGTGGTCGAGGAAGGCGTTGTCGGCCACGTTGATGAAGAACTGCGAAGAGGCCGAATCAGGGTTGGCCATGCGCGCCATCGCCAGGGTGCCGCGCAGGTTTTTCAGGCCGTTGTCGGCTTCGTTCCGGATCGGTGCATTCTTGGGCTTTTCCGTCATGTCCGGCGTCATGCCACCGCCCTGGATCATGAAGCCGGGAATGACGCGATGAAAAATCAGACCGTTGTAGAAACCCGTCTTCACGTAGTTGAGGAAATTTCCCACCGACTGCGGCGCGTTCCTGGGAAAGAGTTCGACCGTGATGTTGCCCTTGCTGGTTTCGATCAGCACCCGCGGGTTGGCGGGCTGACCGGGTGCCGGGGCGGTGGAGACGGTCTGCTTGCCGGGCTCGCTGGCGCCGCAGCCGGATATGCCGAGCAGGATGGCGGCAAGGAACAGCGTCGTGGAAAACAGGGGAAAGCGGTTCATTGGCGGGCTCCGGAGAAAGGAAGGAGGAGATTCTAGCGGCGCGAAGCGTGCTTACGCATCAGCTGGCAGGCAGCGGTCGATCGCTGCGCGCACCGCGTCCAGCGGCTGGCAGCCGTTGCTGACCGGGTGCAGCTGCGCGTCCTGCTGCACGATCAGGGTGGGAAAGCCGCGCACGCCGGCCTGGCGCGCCTGCCGGAAATGCGCCTGGGTGCGGGTGCGCGCAGCGTCGCTGTCGAAGGCGTGCAGAAAGGCCTGCGCCTCCACGCCGAGCCCCGCTGCCAGGTCGGCCAGCACGCCGGGCTGCGTCACATCGCGTCCGGCGGCGTAAAACGCAGTCTGAATCGCCTTGAACATCGCAAAAATCTGGCCGGGATCGATTCCGGCCACCGTCACCACCGCGCGGCAGGCAGGCTCGGTGTCGTAGACGAAGCCTTCCGGCAGGGCACCCTCGAAACGGAAGGGTTGGCCGGTTCGAGCCTGTACCGCGCGCCAGTGATGCAGGATTTCCTCGCGTCCGGTTGCGGTCATGGGCGCGGTTTCGCCCGGCCGCAGGCCGCCCAGCACCAGCGCGATTTTCATGCGCTCGCGATATTCGTCGCGCAGCGTTTCGATCACCGGGGAAAAGCCCCAGCACCACGAACACATCGGATCGGCGAAATACCAGAGGATGGGGAGGGTCATATCGCAGTGACCGCGAATACGGGACAGCTCACAGCATAGGCGATCAAGGGACTAGTCTTTTGGCGGGTCGCCGGCCCCGGGCGGACTGTCGTCGTCCATGATCACGCTGTGCGCCGGGCCTTCGAGGTCCTCGAACTGGCCGCTTTTTGCCGCCCACAGCAGGACCCAGGCAATCACGCCGACGAGGACGAGGCTGAGCGGAATGAGCAGGATGAGGATGTCCATGGGGGGGCGCTCAGATGACGGGCCTGGGCAAGGGGGATTCGGTTGCCGCGGGCGATGGCTTGGGCTTGAAGTCGGTGAGCCGCAGGGCATTCAGCACCACCAGCAGCGAACTCGCCGACATGCCGATTCCGGCGAGCCAGGGCGTAACGTGGCCCAGCGCGGCGGCGGGTATGGCAACGAGGTTGTAGGCGAGCGCCCAGCCCAGGTTCTCGCGGATGATGCGCTGGGTCTTGCGGGCGAGCGCCACGCCGTCGGCCAGCGTGGCCAGCCGGCTGCCGAGCATCACCATGTCGGCCGCGGCCTGCGCGACGTCGGCGCCTTCGGCCATGGCGATCGACACCTGCGCGCCGGCGAGCACCGGCGCGTCGTTGATGCCGTCGCCCACCATGGCGACGATGCGGCCCTGCTGCTGCAGTTGCTTCACGTAGGCGAGTTTGTCTTCCGGCAGCGCGCCGGCGTGCCAGTCGGCAATGCCGAGCTGCTGCGCGGTGCGTAGCACCGCAGACTCGGCATCACCCGACAGCAGGTGCAGGCGCAATCCCTGCTTCTGCAGGGCGGCAAGTGCAGCTGGAGCATCCGCCCGTGGCGTGTCGGCCAAGGCGAACCAGGCGATCAATCCCGATTCATCGGCCAGCGCCACCCAGCTTGCGCCGCTGTCCGATTCGGGCGGCGGAGGCGGCGTTTCGCTGGCCGTGGCAAAGGCCGGCGCACCCAGCCGATAGACACGGCCCGCGATCGTCCCCTCGACGCCGCGCCCCGGCGTGTTGCGGATCTGGTCGGCGGTCGCGGCGGGCGTCGCCATGTCGCGCAGCGCGCGTGCGATGGGGTGTTCGGAGCCGGCCTCGAGTGCGGCGGCCAGCATGCCGACTTCGCTTTCGCTGCGGCCGGCCAGCGGCACCACGCGGCGCACGCTCAAGCGGCCGTGGGTGAGCGTGCCAGTCTTGTCGAACACCAGGTCGGTGGCGCGCGCCAGCGTTTCCAGCGCATGGCCGCGTGTGGTCAGCAGGCCCAGGCGCGTCAGCCGCCCGGTGGCCGTGGTCAGCGCGGCCGGGGTGGCGAGGCCGAGCGCGCAGGGGCAGGTGACGACCAGGACCGACACCACGATCCACAGCGCTTTCGCCGGATCGATGACGAGCCACGCCAGGCCCACCCCCACGGTGATCAGCAGCAGCAGGCCGACGAACCAGGCGGCGGCACGGTCGGCGAGCTGGCCGATGCGCGGCTTTTCGCTCTGTGCCCGGTCGAGCAGGCGCACGATCGATGCCAGCCGCGTGTCGGCGCCGAGTTTTTCCACCCTGACCACCAGCGTGCTCGCCTGGTTGAGGCTGCCACCGACCACGTGGGCCGCCACGGTCTTTGATACCGGCAGCGATTCGCCGGTGAGCATGGCTTCGCTCTCTGCGCTGTC
>JBLMYH010000236.1:0-4368 GCA_050258175.1 Hyphomicrobiaceae bacterium | reverse complement strand
TCGGCAACCTCTACGTCAGCAACGGCATGTCGGCCGGCAACACGCTGAAGGAGGCGCGCACCCAGGCGCTGGCCGAAATCTTCGAGCGCCGCATCAAGTTCCGCATCATCGAGGAAGGCCTGTGCCTGCCCGACGTCCCCAAACCGGTGATCGAGCGTTACCCGCGCATCGCCGCTGGCATCCGCGCGTTGCGCCGCGCCGGCTTCGGCATACTGGTAAAGGACGCTTCGCTCGGCGGCAAGTACCCGGTCATGAACGTCACGCTCTTGCATCCGGGCGACCAGGGCTGCTTCGCGAGCTTCGGCGCGCACCCGCGCTTCGAGGTGGCGCTGGAACGCGCGCTCACTGAATTATTGCAAGGCCGCGCGCTCGATTCCCTGGCGGGCTTCCCCGCTCCCGGATTCGACCAGGCCGAAATCGCCGACCCGCAGAACCTGGAGATCCATTTCGTCGACTCCAGCGGCGTCATCAGCTGGCAATTCCTGCGCGACACCCCGGACTTCGAGTTCGTCGACTGGAACTTCGGCACCACCACCGAAGAGGATTACGCGTGGTCGGTCGATGCGCTACACGCCGATGGGCATGAGATCTACATCGCCGACTTCACCCACCTCGGCGTCTACGCCTGCCGCATCCTGGTGCCGGGCGTCTCCGAGATCTACCCAGTCGAGGAGCTCGAATTCGAGAACAACAGCGTCGGCAACCTGATCCGTCCCGCGCTGGCGCGTCTGCCGGAGCTGACCGACGACGAGTGCGCCGAACTGCTCGACCGGATCGTCGAACTCGAACTCGCCGACGACCGCCTGGTGCCGGTGCTGATCGGCCTCGCGCCCGATCCGGAATCGCCGTGGACCGACATCCGCGTCGGCGAGATCAAGCTGCTGCTCGCCCTGGCTCTCGGCGACGACGACGCCATCCGCGAAGGCTGCGCCTGGATCGCCCAGTATGGCCAGCGCAGCGAAGCGCGCCTCAAGGTCTACCGCTGCATCGCCGACCTCGTCCAGTTCGACGACCCCAACCCCTTCGAACCTGCGCTCGCCCTGATGTACGGCCGCGACACGCTGGAGCAGGCGTTCGCGCTGTTCAACCAGGACGAGCGCTTCTTCGGGCTGACCAAGCTGGGCAGCAACTTCGAGGGCAGCGCAATCCATCAGCGCCTGCTGGAAGCGTATCGCAAGGTGCGCGGCTAGACCCGCAGCCGATGAAAATCCCCAAACGGCTCGAACCCCTGCTCGAAGACGGCCTGATCGACGGCGTCGTGCGCCAGCTCATGAGCGGCAAGGAGGCCATGGTCTTCGTCGTCCGCTGTGGCGACGACGTCCGCTGCGCCAAAGTCTATAAGGAAGCCAACAAGCGCAGCTTTCGCCAGGCTGTCGACTACACCGAGAACCGCAAGACCAAGAACAGCCGCCAGGCGCGCGCCATGGCCAAGGGCAGCAAGTACGGCCGCGAGATGCAGGAGGCAGCCTGGCAGAGCGCCGAGGTCGACGCGCTGTACCGGCTCGCCGCCGCCGGCGTACGCGTGCCCACGCCGTATAACTTCCACGAAGGCGTCCTGCTGATGGAACTGGTGGCCGACTTGGAGGGCAATGCCGCGCCCCGGCTCAACGACGTATCGTTCACCGAAGCCGAAGCCCTCGCCCACCACCGCTCATTGATCGGGGAAGTGGTGCGCATGCTGTGCGCCGGCGTCGTCCACGGCGATCTGTCCGAGTTCAACATCCTCGTCGGTGCCGACGGCCCGGTGATCATCGACCTGCCGCAGGCGGTCGACGCCGCCGGCAACAACCACGCCCAAGCCATGCTGACGCGCGACGTGAACAACCTGCGGACCTATTTCGGCCAGTTCGCACCGTCGTTATCGGAAACGCGATACGCTGAGGAAATCTGGGCGCTGTACGAACACGGCGGCCTGCATCCCGAGGTCGAACTCACCGGGCTGTATGAATGCGAGATGCCGCCGGTCGATCTGGAGGGGGTGATGCGGGAGATCGACGACGCGCGTGAGGAAGAGGCTGCGCGCTTGTTGCGTTTGCAGCAGCTAGCTTGATCACCGCTTGCCGGTTAGGGCCGGCGTTCGTTCCGGCTCTATCTGTCGATCCGACTCTTAAGACCACCAGAGCTGGCTAAGACGGCGCGTCGATGCTCAGACGCTTCGCTGCCGCACCGTCTCGTACAGACACAGCGCCGCCGACACCGAGACGTTGAGGCTTTCCACCGTGCCGCCGATCGGAATGCGCGCGACCTGGTCGCAGCTCTGCTTGACCAGGCGGCGGATGCCCGCGCCTTCGGCGCCGAGCACCCAGGCGATGCCGGTCTTGCAGTCGATTCCGGACAGCGGCTGCTCGCCGTCCATGTCGGCGGCGATGACCCAGATGTTGTGTTCCTTCAACTCCTCGATCGTGCGCGCGAGGTTGGTGACCATGATGTAGGGCACGGTTTCCGCCGCGCCCGAGGCGACCTTCTCCACCGTGGCGTTGATGCCGACGGCATTGTCCTTCGGCGCGATGACGGCGTGGGCGCCGAATGCGTCGGCCGATCGCAGGATCGCGCCGAGGTTGTGCGGGTCGGTGACGCCGTCGAGGATGACCAGCAGCGGCGGTCCTGAGAGGTTTTCCAGCACCTCGTCGAGCGACTGCGTCAGCGCGACCGGCTTGACGCGGGCGACCACGCCCTGGTGCTTGGCGGCCTTGCCCACCAGCCGGGTAAGCCGATCCGCTTCGACCTGCGCCAGCCTGACGCCGCTGTCTTTGGCCTGATGCACCAGGTCGCGCGCACGCGCGTCGCGCCGGGTCAGGTCGAGGTAGATTTCGAATATCCCCGAGGGATCCTGGCGCAGGCGCGCCAGCACGGGGTGGAAGCCGTAGATGAGTTTTTCTGCGGCGTGTTTATCGGCGGGCTTCCCACTCATTTCCGCTTGCCGCCGCTTCTGCTGGCCTTCTTCTTCGGCGCAGCGGTTTCTTCCTGCACCGATTCAATCTCCGTGACCAGGCTGAAATCGATCTTGCTGGTCTCGATGTCGGCGCGCATCACCTTGATGCGCACGCGGTCGCCCAGGCGATATTTCTTGCCCGTCCGCTCGCCGAGCATCATGTGCTTGGCCTGGTCGTAGTGGAAGTAGTCCTGGCCGAGTTCGGAGACGTGGACCAGGCCCTCGATGAAGATCTCGTCGATCGCGACGAACATGCCGAAGCTGGTCACCGCGCTGACAGTGCCGTTGTACTCGTCGCCGATGCGGTCCTGCATGAAATACGTCTTCAGCCAGGCGTCGACGTCGCGGGTGGCATCGTCGGCGCGGCGCTCGGTCATCGAGCAGTGGGCGCCGATTTCCGCCAGCCCCTTGGCCGGCAGCTTTTCGCCGTTTAGCACGGCCTTGATGCCGCGGTGCACCAGCAGATCCGGGTAGCGCCGGATCGGCGACGTGAAGTGGGTGTAGGCCTCGTAGGCCAGACCGAAGTGACCCTTGTTGTCCGGGCTGTAGATCGCCTGCCTGAGCGAGCGCAGCATTACGGTCTGCAGCAGGCCGTGGTCGGGACGATCCTTGATCTTCTCCAGCAGCGCAGCGTAATCCTTGGCGTGCGGCTTGTCGCCGCCGCCGAGGTCGAGGCCGAATTCGGCCAGGAAGCCGCGCAGCGCGGCGAGCTTTTCCGGCGTCGGGCCTTCATGAACCCTGAACAGCGCGGGCTGCTTGTTCTCGTGCAGGAAATCCGACGCGCAGACGTTGGCGGCGAGCATGCATTCCTCGATGATGCGGTGGGCGTCGTTGCGGATCACCGGCACGATCTCCTTGATCTTGCCGTTGTCGTCGAAGATGATCTGCGTCTCGGTCGAGCCGAAGTCGATCGCGCCGCGCTTGGCGCGCGCTTTCAACAGGGTGCGGAACAGCTTGTCGAGCGCCTGCAGGTGCGGCATCAGTGCGGTGTGCTTCTTCTCCGGCTTGGCTTCGCCGGAGAGCCAGTCCCACACCTGATTGTAGGTGAGGCGCGCGTGCGAATAGATCACCGCCGGATAGAAGCGATATTCCTTGATGCTGCCCGCCGTGGTGATGCGCATGTCGCACACCATGGACAAACGATCGACTTCTGGATTGAGCGAACACAGGCCATTGGACAGCGCCTCGGGCAGCATGGGAATGACGCGGCGCGGGAAATACACCGAATTGCCCCGGTTGAAGCCTTCGCTGTCGAGTGCATCCTTGGGCTTGACGTAATGGCTCACGTCGGCAATCGCGACGACCAGCCGGTAGCCGCTGCGGCCGAGCGGCTCGCAGTACACTGCGTCGTCGAGGTCGCGCGCAGTTTCGCCGTCGATGGTGACGAGCGGCAGATGGCGGATGTCCTCGCGGCCGGCCATGTCCTTCTTCTGCAC
>JBLMYH010000235.1:0-6893 GCA_050258175.1 Hyphomicrobiaceae bacterium | reverse complement strand
CGACGAGACACGCGAGATACAGCTCGCGCGAAACGACCGAGGGGGTTTCGATCAGCACGCGATCCACCGGCTTTCCGCCCGGGCCGCTCTGGTGCGTCACCAGGCGCGCGCCGATCAGGTCGGCAGCAGCGCGTTCGAGGGCCTCGCGTCCGATGACTTTCTTCACGCCGCCGGCCTTGCCGCGGCCGCCGGCGTGGATCTGCGCCTTCACCACCCAGGTGTCGCCGCCGAGTTCTTCGCCGGCCGCCAGCGCCTCCGCGACCGAAAACGCCGGCCTGCCCGGCGGCACCGGGACACCGGCATCCGCCAGCAGTGTCTTGGCCTGGTATTCATGCAGATTCATGTGTCGTCGCCGTACGAATGAGGAAAGCGCGAATTGTGCTGTAAAAACGCGGGCATATCCAATTTTCCCGCGGCGTCGGCCACGGCTGTCGGCGCCGCCAGCGTTTCGCCTCTTCGCCCCATGCTTGGGGCGGTGCCGGTTCCCTTGCGCGTCGCTTCAATCATCTTATAATTCCGCACGACTGACCGGTCGGTCGGTTTTTTATGATTCAAGATCAGCTAGTTACATAAGCAACACTGATAATCATGGAATCGGAAGCCGCCATCGAGCCAGTGCCGCGCCCCGGTGGCGAAACTGCGGCGCGGATTCTCTCCGCCGCTGAAGCTTTGTTCGCCGAACACGGCTTTGAGGCCGTGTCCATGAACGCAATCGCCACCGCCGCTGCGGTCAGCAAGGCCAACATCTTTCATCACTTCAGCTCGAAAAAGGCATTGTATCTGGCGGTGCTGCGTGACGCCTGTCGCGACTCCACGGAATATCTCCAGGAACTGTTCGTCGAAACCGGCCCGCTGCCGGAACGACTCGCCAATTTCACCCGCAAACAATTGGGCAGCATGTTCGAGCACGGCAAAGTGACGCGTCTGATCCTGCGCGAACTGCTGATGGACGGCGAACGCCAGGGGCGCGACCTGGCCGAGAAGGTATTCGGCGACAATTTCGCGCGCCTGGTGGAAATCCTGCGCACCGGCCAGGCGCGCGGCGAACTGCGCGCCGACGCCGACCCGGCCATGATCGCGACACTGCTCATCGGCGCGAGCGTGTTCTTTTTCGAATCCCAGGAGGTGTTGCGGCATTTCCGCGACGTGAAGTTCGCCGAGGACACCGACGCCTACAGCCGTATGCTGGTCGACATCCTGCTGCGCGGGATTCTCGCACTTCCCTCCGCTCTTCATAAAGGAACAACTCCATGAGCCGCACATCTCTCTGGATCTTCCTGCTGGCGCTGATCATCGGTACCGCCGCCTGCGGCAAGAAAGAAGAACCGACGCCGCAGGAAAAAATCGTCAACGTCACGGTGGCGCGGGTGGTCGCACGGGATTTGCCGGTCACGGAAAGCGCCGTCGGCGGCGAAACCTGGGTCAGCCAGGCCGAGACCTACGACCCGACGCGCGATCTGGCGCGCCGTATCTACATCCGGCTGCCGTTTCCGCTGGAAATCGTGCGCCGTCTGAGAGTCGGCCAGGAAGTCACGCTGACCAACTTCGACGACAACAGGAAAACCATCGGCGTGATCCGCGAGATCCGCCCGGCGCTGAGCACCATGACGCAAACTGTGGAAGTCATCGCCGAGATCAGAAAACCCGGCGCGTGGCGGCCATCCGGCAGCGTGCGCGGCGAGGTGACGCTCGACGTCCACCGTCACGCGCTGGTGGTGCCGGAACAGGCCATCGTGCTGCGGCCGGCGGGCGCGGTGATCTATGTCGTGGAGAACGGCGTGGCGCATGCGCGTACGGTGAAAACCGGCATTGATCGCGAAGGCATCGTCGAGATTCTGGAGGGCGTCAAGGCCGGCGAGACGGTGGCCGTGGACGGCGCGGCGCTGCTGAGCGACGGCGCCAAAGTTGGCGTACGCACAGGCGCGCCGGCCCCGGAAAACGCGGGTACTGCTTCATGACGCTGCCGGAATTTTCGATCAAGCGTCACGTGTTCACCTTGATGGTGAGCCTGGTGCTTATCCTGTTCGGCATCATCGGATTCTCGCGCCTGGGCCTCGATCGCTTTCCGAAGATCGACTTTCCCGTGGTGTCGATCACCACCACGATGCAGGGCGCCGACCCGGACATCATCGACAAGAACATCACCGACATCATCGAGGAGGCCTGCAGCCAGGTACCGGGTGTCAAGTCGCTCATGTCGCAGTCCATGATAGGCGTCTCGGTCGTGGGCATTGAATTCGAGCTCGACAAGAATCTCGACGTGGCGTACCAGGAGGTCAAGGCCAAGGTGGACTCCATTGTCAAGCGCCTGCCGGAAGAAGCCGATCCGCCGGTGGTTCGCAAGGTCGAAGTTGGCGCTGCCCCTGTCATCTGGGTGGCGCTGCAAGGCGACCGCACGCTGCAACAGCTCAATACCTACGCCGACGAGGTCATCAAGCCCCGGCTGGAGACCATCAACGGCGTGGGCGAGGTGCAAATCGGCGGCCAGGTCAAGCGCACGATCCGCATCTGGCTCGACAACGAACGCCTGCACGCCTTCAATCTCTCTCCTCTCGACGTGCGCAACGCCTTCATGCGCGAGCACATCTCGCTGCCGGGCGGTTTCCTCGACAGCAAGAGCCGCGAGCTGCTGATCAAGTTCGACGCCGAGTTCGAGACCGTCAGGGCGATGGAAAAGCTGGTCGTCGCCTATCGCCAGGGCGCGCCGGTGTATCTGCACGACGTGGCGCGAGTCGAGGACGGCCTGGAGGACCCGCGCAAGCTGGCGCGCTACAACGGCCAGCCGGCGGTCGGCCTCGGCGTGGTCAAGACCAGCGGCGCCAACACCGTCGCCGTTGTCGACGCCGTCAAGGAACGCGTGGAAAAGGAGATAAGGCCTTCGTTGCCGCCAGGATTGACGCTCAAATATTCCTCGGACGATTCCATCAGCATCCGCCAATCCATTGAAGCACTGGAGGAGCACCTGCTCCTCGGCACCCTGTTCGCCGCGATCATGGTGTTTCTGTTCCTGAAGAGCGGGCGCTCGACCATCATCATCGCGACCGCGATCCCGGTGTCGCTGTTCGCCACCTTCGCCGTGATGTACTTCGCCGATTACACGCTGAACAAGATCACGCTGCTCGGCCTGCTGCTGCTGATTGGCGTGGTGGTGGACGACGCCATCGTGGTGCTGGAAAACATTTTCCGCCACCGCGAGGAGGACCATGAAGCCGCCGAGAAGGCGGCGATTGCCGGTTCCAACCAGGTGATATTCGCGGTGCTCGCCTCCACGCTCACGCTGGTGTCGATCTTCCTGCCGGTCGCTTTCATCAGCGGCATCCTCGGGCGTTTTTTGAGTTCGTTTGCGCTGGTGGTGACGATCGGCGTGCTGGCGTCGCTGTGGGTGTCGCTCACGCTCACGCCCATGCTCTGCTCGCGTTACCTCGCCTTGCCCGACCACCGCGGCCGCGTATACAGAGTGCTCGAAGGCGCCTACATGTGGCTGGAGAATGGCTACCGGCGCCTGCTGCGTCTGGCCATGGCCAACCGCTGGAAAGTGATCGGTCTGGCCGCGCTGGTGGTGTTCTCGAGCGCGTTCTTCTTTGCCCAGGTCGGCAAGACCTTCGTGCCGGAGGAGGACGAGTCGCGCTTCATGATCACCGCCCGCACACCGCTGGGCTCGAACCTTGATTACACCGCGGCCAAGATCGCGGAGGTGGAAAACGTCCTGTCGAAGCGGCCGGACGTCTACAGCTATTTCACCGCCATCGGACAGGGCGACACCGGCCAAGTCAGCGCGGGCAATACCTTCGTGCGCCTGCAAGAACGTAATCAGCGCAAGCTCTCGCAGTCTGACATCATGCGTGAGCTGCGCGGCGATCTGAACAGGATTCCCGGCATACAGGTGTTCGTGGCGCCCGTCAGCTTCATATCGGGGCAGCGCAGCGAGCCGCTGCAGTTCGGCATCCAGGGACCGGACCTCGAGAAAATCGACCAGCTCTCCGACGATTTTATCGCACGCCTCAGCCGCCTCGAAGGCATCGCCAAGCTCGACAAGGACCTGAAGCTCAACCTGCCGCAGGTGAACCTGATCATCGACCGCGAGCGCGCGGCGCAGCTCGGCGTCAGCGCCGAGGACATCGCGCTGACG
Source organism: Hyphomicrobiaceae bacterium (assembly GCA_050258175.1). Lineage (GTDB taxonomy): Bacteria > Pseudomonadota > Gammaproteobacteria > Burkholderiales > Thiobacillaceae > Thiobacillus. The sequence continues at coordinate 2,764 of JBLMYH010000235.1, read as the reverse complement.
CTGAACACCATGACCGGGGGCACCGATATCGCCGAGTTCAAGGACAACAGCCAGCGCTACAAGATCCGCCTGCAGACGGAGCCGACGGCGCGCGTCAATCTCGACGACCTGAAACGGCTGTACGTGAAGAACAAGCTCGGCGACCTGGTGCGGCTCGACAGCCTGGTCAAGCTGAAGGAAGGCCTCGGCCCTTCGGTCATCACGCGCCGCAACCGCCAGTACGCCGGCTTCATCTACGGCAGCCTCGAAACGCTGCCGCTCGGCGCCGCCACCGAGGCGGTCAACAAGATCGCCGCCGAGATACTGCCGGCCGGCTATTCGATCTCCTATATCGGGCAGGCCGAGGAGTTCGCCCGCACCGGCGGTTACGTGATGTTCGCCTTCGGCATGGCGCTGATCATGATTTACATGGTGCTCGCGAGCCAGTTCAACTCGCTGCTGCAACCACTCATGGTCATGGTGGCGCAGCCGCTCGCGATCATCGGCGGCGTCATCGCACTGTGGTTGTTCGGCGAAACGCTAAACATCTTCTCCATGATCGGCATGATCCTGTTGATGGGCCTGGTGGCCAAGAACTCGATCCTGCTCGTGGACCTGACAAACCAGTATCGCGCCCAGGGCCGCAGCATCGACGACGCCCTGAGCGAGGCCTGCCCGCACCGGATGCGGCCGGTGTTGATCACCTCGCTCACCGTCATCGCCGCCATGACGCCGGCCGTGATCGGTCTCGGGCCCGGCGTGGAAAGCAACCGCCCGCTCGCGCTGGTGGTGGTGGGCGGCATGATTTCCTCCACGCTGCTGACGCTGCTGGTCGTCCCGGCGGTCTATTCGCTCGTGGAAAACTGGCGCGCGCACCGGCGCGCGCGGGAGCAAGCCGCATGAGAAAATCGTTACTCGCTCTATTGCTCGTGGCGCTCAGCGCGAAGGCCGCAGCGGGCGACCTGCTCGAGGTTTATCGTCTGGCCAAAACCAACGACCCGGCCTGGCTGGCGGCGCAGGCCGGCTACCAGGCCGGCGTCGAGAAAGCGCCGCAAGGCCGCGCCCTGCTGCTGCCGACGCTGGGCCTGTCAGCGTCCAAATCGGAATCCGATCAGCACGTCAAACTGCTGTCGTCCGACAACACGTATCGCTACGGCACCGACACCTACAGCCTGCAGCTGACCCAGCCGCTGTACCGCAAGCAGAACGCGGCGGCATACGCCCAGGGACTGGCCGGCGCCACCCAGGCAGAGTTCGATCTGGAAGTGGCGCGCCAGGACCTGATCCTGCGCGCCGCCCGGGCGTATTTCGATGTGCTCGCGGCACAGGACGCGCTCGACTTCGTGATCACGGAAAAAAACGCCATCGCGCGGCAGCTCGCGCTGGCCCGGCGCAACTTCGCCGTCGGCAACGCCACGCTGGTGGACGTGCATGAGGCGCAGGCACGCTACGATGTCGCCGTGGCGCAGGAAATCGCCGCCACCAATCAGCTGGAAATCACGAAACAGGCCATGCGCGTGCTCATCGGTGCCGAGCTCGGCGCCTATGCCCGGCTCGGGGAAAAACTGATACCGCAACCGCCGGAACCGACGGACATGGACAAATGGGTGGAAACGGCGACGAATGAAAACCGCTTGCTCCGGTCGCAACAGCAGGGGCTGGAGATCGCGAAACAGGAGGTCGAGAAAAGCCGCGGCGGACACTATCCCACGCTCGATCTGACGGCCTCGCGCTCATACTCGGACGCGGGCGGCAGCGTTCAGGGCTTCGCCATCGAGTCCACCACCAACCAGATTGGCCTGCAGCTCCAGATGCCGCTGTACCAGGGCGGCGGCATTTCTTCCAAGGTGCGCGAATCGACCGCGCTTCTGGAGCAAGCCAGCCAGCAGTTCGACCAGGCGCACCGTCTGATCGCGCAGCTGGTGCGCCAGGCGTATCTCGCCGTGCTCAACGGCGTGGCGCGGGTGCAGGCGCTCGAGCAGGCGCGGGTATCGAACGAACGCGCGCTCGAGTCCACCGTGATCGGCTACGAGCGCGGCGTCCGCACCGGGGTGGACGTACTCAACGCCCAGCGCGAGCTGTTCCGCACCCGCCTCGATCTGTCGCAAGCCCGTTACGACTATCTCTTCAGCCGGCTGCAGCTGAAGGCGGCGGCCGGCATTCTGCGGGACGAAGATCTGGAAGACCTCAACCGCTTGTTGGCGCACAAATCGTCCGGTTGAACGCGCGCTCCATTGTGCACGTCCGGACCGGGCGCGTTTAGAATGAAGACATGCACCTCAGCGTCGTAGAGAGCCTCGGACAGATTCCGGCCAGCGACTGGAATGCGCTGGCCGGCGACGCCAGTCCCTTTCTGCGACACGAATTTCTGCATGCGCTCGAAGCCACCGGCTGTGTCAGCGCCAAATCCGGCTGGCAACCGCGGCACCTGGTAATACACAGCGACGGCCCGCGGCGGGGGCGGCTTCTCGGCGCCGCGCCGATGTACCTGAAAAATCATTCCTACGGCGAATACGTGTTCGACTGGGCCTGGGCCAACGCCTATGCACGCGCGGGCCTTTCCTATTATCCCAAGCTCGTCGTCAGCGTGCCGTTCACGCCGGCGACGGGTCCGCGCCTGCTGGCCCTGGCGGGCACCGATACCGCAGCAATAAAAAAGCGCCTGGTGCAAGGCGCCCTGGATGTCATGCAGCAAAGTGCCGCGTCTTCCCTGCACTGGCTGTTTCTCACCGAAGACGATGCATGCCAGCTCGATGCCGATAACCATCTGATGCGCACCGGCTAC
>JBLMYH010000234.1:0-3559 GCA_050258175.1 Hyphomicrobiaceae bacterium | reverse complement strand
GCGGCGCTACCCGGGCGGAGGGAACGCGCCCCGTCACGCCGCAGATCGCACCGTCCACCAACGGCCTGCATACCGTGGCGCGCGGCGATACGCTGTACGCCATCGCCTTTGCCAACGGCCTCGATTACCGCGAGATCGCCATCTGGAACCAGCTCGAATCCCCCGATCGCATTCTCGTCGGCCAGGTGCTGCGGCTCACGCCGCCGTCCGACGCGGTCGAGATCAAGCCGCTCGACGACGAGCCCGCGCCGAGTGCACAGCCGCTGACGGAGCCGCCGCTGCTGCGCGAACCCCAGGCGCAGTTGCTGGCCTATTCCGAAGCCAACTGGGCGCAGGTGTCGGGAGTTCACCCGGTCACGACAGCCGCGCCCCCTGTGGCCGGTTCGGCGGACCCGGCGTCGGCGCCTGCTGCAGCGGCCCCCGCCGTCCCTGCAGCGACTCCCGCCGTCCCCGCCGCGACCCGTTCCGCCGTGCCGGCCGTTGCCGCCGGCACCTCGGTCGACAGCTGGCTATGGCCGGTTGACGGCACGCTGATCGGTCGCTTTGGCGCGGCGGGCGGCAAGGGCATCGATATCGCCGGGGCGCGCAACACGCCGGTGAGAGCCGTGGCAGCCGGCAAGGTGGTGTACAGTGGCAGCGGGCTGCGCGGGTATGGACGCTTGCTGATCATCAAGCATGCAGGCGAGTATCTGTCTGCCTATGCGCACAATGAAACCATCCTGGTCAAGGAAGGCGACCAGGTGACGGCCGGCCAGAAGGTCGCCCTGATGGGCGACAGCGATGCCGACCGGGTCGAACTGCATTTTGAAATACGCCGTTATGGAAAACCGCTTGATCCACTGACCTATTTGCCGGAGCGCTCATGAGCCGTGAACCCAGCGACGAATCAGATGAACTGACCCCAGAGCAGGCTGAATCAGAGACGGAGCAGCAGGCTGCTGCAGATACCAATGAAGAATTGGCGTCGGCCATTCTCGATGAACCGCAGGTCGATGTGACCCAGCTGTATCTCAACGAAATCGGCCAGGCGCCGCTGCTGACCGCGGCGGAGGAAGTCGCGCTGGCCCGGCGCACCGTGCTCGGGGACTTCGACGCACGCCAGACCATGATCGAGCGCAACCTGCGCCTGGTGGTGAACATCGCCAAGCATTACTCCAACCGCGGACTGACCCTGCTCGACCTGGTGGAGGAGGGCAACCTCGGTCTCATCCACGCGCTGGAAAAATTCGATCCCGAGCGCGGCTTCCGCTTCTCAACCTATGCTACCTGGTGGATCCGCCAGAACATCGAGCGCGCGATCATGAACCAGTCGCGCACCATTCGTCTGCCGGTTCATGTCATCAAGGAACTCAATATCTATCTGCGGGCGCAGCGACATCTGGAAACGCATGGCGTCACCGACGCCACCGCAGACGATATCGCCGCGCTGACCGGGCACCCGGTTGAAGACGTGCGCCGCATCATGCAGCTGAACGAACGGGTGGCCTCGCTCGATGCGCCGCTCGATGTCGATCCCACGCTGTCGCTGGGCGAGGCGATCGCCGACGACAACGCGCATCGGCCGGACGAGATGCTGCAACTCGAGGAAATCGAGCACCACGTCCACGAATGGCTGACCCAGCTCAACGACAAGCAGCGCTGGGTGATCGAACGCCGCTTCGGCCTCAACAACTGCGAAGCCTGCACGCTGGAAGACCTGGCGCTGGAACTGCAGGTCACGCGCGAGCGCGTGCGGCAGATCCAGATGGAATCCCTGCGCGTGCTGCGGCAATTGCTGCGGCGGCGCGGCGTGTCGAAAGACGAGTTGTTCTGACCTGGAATCGGCTGCGGCGCGCGCAGGTACTGCCATGATCGACTGGGCGCAGATCGACACCGTCTTCCTCGACATGGACGGCACCCTGCTCGACCTCTATTTCGACAACCACTTCTGGCGCGAGCACATGCCGCGCCGCTACGCCGAATACCACGGGCTCGACGAAGCGATTGCGCGCGCGCATCTCGACGCCCGTTACGAACGCCACGCCGGCACGCTGAACTGGTATTGCCTGGACTTCTGGAGCAGCGAACTCGCGCTCGACATCGTCCAACTGAAGGAAGAGGTCGCGCACCTGATCGCGGTGCGGCCGGACGTGCCGGCATTCCTGCAGGCGGTGCGCGCATCCGGCCGGCGCGTTGTGATGGTGACCAACGCCCATCCCAAGAGCCTCGGCCTGAAAATGCGCGAAACCCGCATCGATGCCTATTTCGACGCACTGATTTCCTCGCATAAGGTCGGCCTGCCCAAGGAGCATCCGGACTTCTGGCAGGCGCTGCAGGCAATCGAGCCGTTCGACAGGGCGCGCACCCTGTTCGTCGACGACAGCCTGCCGGTCCTCAAAAGTGCGCAGGCTTACGGCATTGGGCACCTGCTGGCCGTGTGCAATCCGGATTCGCGGCAGCCGCACAAGGACACGGGCGAATTTCTGGGCATCGCCAGCTTCGAGCAGGTGATGCCGGACGTGTAGGGGCGCTACCGGGACTGGACAACAGGCTCGATCAACACCGCCGCCCCCACGCTTCGCCCCTCCGCCGCGAGAATATTGTAGGTGCGGCAGAGCGCCCCGATATCCATCACCTCCAGCCCGATACGGGCCTCCACCAGCGCGCGCGTGAGCGAAGGATGGGGAAAACGCAGCCGGGTGCCAGTACCCAGCAGCAGGATGTCGACCTCGCGTCGTGCCACCCAGTCGAAATGCGCGGCAGTCAATGCATCGAAGCCGAGGCCGGCCCACGGGGCGATCTCGATGCCGCGTGCGGTCAGCAGCAGGCTCGCTTCATGGCGATGGCCGTTGATCAGGACGTGATCCTCGCCATAGCCCGTGAAGAGCAACTGGCTGGAGTCGGTGTTGAGATGGAGCTTCATGCTGAAACCTTAGCAGATTCAGTCCCGCAGCGAGCCGCAAGCGTCCTGGATTCTGTGCCGCACCGCCCGGTTTTGTTTGCCGGGGCAGGGCGCGTCCGGTAAAATCGGGCGTTTCCCAAGGCTTTGTTTTGCCTTGGTTTTACGCAGGTTGACCAGGAAGACCGCCGTGACGGCCGACAACAAGCCACGTTTGCGCACCATCCATAAATCGTCCAAGCTCGACAACGTCTGCTACGACATCCGTGGCCCGGTGATGGCGCGCGCGCGGCAGATGGAGGAAGAGGGCCATCGCATCATCAAGCTTAACATCGGCAACCCGGCGCCGTTCGGCTTCGAGGCGCCCGAGGAAATCGTGCAGGATGTGATCCTCAACCTGCCGAACGCCTCCGGCTACAGCGATTCCAAGGGTCTCTTCTCGGCGCGCAAGGCGATCATGCATGAAACCCAGCGCAAGGGCATTGCGGGGGTGCAGATCGACGACATCTTTGTCGGCAATGGCGTCTCCGAACTGATCGTGATGTCGATGCAGGCGTTGCTGAACAACGGCGACGAGGTGCTGGTGCCGGCGCCCGATTATCCGTTGTGGACGGCGGCGGTGAGCCTGGGCGGCGGCAAGCCGCGCCATTACCTGTGCGACGAGGGCGCCGGCTGGCTGCC
>JBLMYH010000233.1:0-3299 GCA_050258175.1 Hyphomicrobiaceae bacterium | reverse complement strand
ACGCCGATGGCCGCGTCGTCATCCCCGCAGAACACGGCATCGAAGTCCAGGCCGTCCACGAGCAGCTGGCCGATGGCGGAAGCCGCGGCGAACTCGTCGAATTCGCCGGTCGCGACCAGCGACTCATCGAACGGAATGCGGTGGGCCTGCAACGACTCGCGGTAGCCGCGCTCGCGCCATACCGAGTCCTCGTGCCCATCGGGTCCCTGCAGGAAAACGATCCGGCGGCAGTGGTGGACATCGATCAGGTGGTCCACCAGCTTCTGCGCGCCGGACTTGTTCTCGATCGTTACGATGGGGATGCCGATGGTTCTTGTGGGGGTCTGGTGCAGAAGGATGACGGGGAAATCCTTCTGCTTGAGGTGGGCGAGCTCGTCCTGCTCGAGGCTGTTGGTGAAGACGATCAGGCCATCCGTGTTGTGCATGCCGAGCGCCCGGCGGGAGGCCTTGAGCGGGTAGGTCGCTTCGGCCGTGTGGATCAGCAGGTCGTACCCCTGCTCGCGCGCGGCGGCCTCGATGCCGCGCAGCATGGAGGGGAAGTACCAGCCGCCGATCTCCGGCAGAAGCAGGCCGAGGGTGCTCGTGCGGCGGCTTGCCAGGATGCGGGCCGCCGAGTGCGGCACGTAGTGCAGGTGGCTGATGGCGGCCCGCACGCGTTCTTCGGCGGCACGGCTAACCACCGCGCTGCTGTTCAGCACCCGGCTGACCGTCGCTATGGAGACGCCTGCCCGCTGGGCAACGTCTGCGATCGTCGCAGAAGCGGTCCTGGACATGCTGCCCTCTCTGAAAGCGCTTACATCAGTATACGGAAGCGTTCGTTCGGAGTCAATGTGAGCTTGGTCACCCTTCTGAAGTGACTATGGAACCATTTGCTCCACTGGTCTGCGAGCGCGGAAACAGGCCCCGGCGAGCCGGATAGACCGGCTGTTGGCGCATCCCACAGACCCAAATAATCCTATGATGGTCCGCAATGGATGATTTGTTGCATCGCTGGGGTCGGAGTGCCCGCCTGGTACCGCAGCAGCCCGCGTTGTAGAAGGCCGCAGACGCTGCCAGCCTGCCGTTGCTCCCGGCGTGAGTCGCGCGGCTCCGCCAGGGTTGCGGTCGCGGCGCCGCAATCCGATCCCAGCCCGAGGCCGCCGCTCGTGCGCGTCGAAGCCAACCCCCATGAGTGACGGCCGCGCAAAATGATCGGTCCCGATCACCGTTTTGTACTAAGGGCAGCGTTGCCTGGAGCAAGCCCGCATTAACAGGGGATTAGACTGCCTCCTGCAAACCACCGCTGGGTCGTCCACGTCGTTACACACAGCGGATCGGATGGCATAAGTCATCCCTCCGTCATCTTGCGTGATTAGACTCATGATCGTAATCAATGCGTCCGATCCGAAATATTGGAGACCAACTCGTTGGAGAAAGCTATGAAAAGCACGAAGTTCCTTCCCGTAGTCGTCCTTGTGGCAAGTTTGATGATCATCGCCTGTGGCGGCCTGTCGCTGGCGGCACCTGGAGTGGTCGGTAACGCGCCAGTGCAGTCGAACGGTGGGAGCGTTCCGACCGGACCAACCGTGCCGGCGAACACGCCCAACGCGCAGACGCTTGCCGATGCACAGGCGCTACAGGGTGCGTATGAGACCATCTATCAGGGTGTCAGTCCCTCCGTCGTAACCATTGAGATCGGCAGCCGGGCCTCTTCGAATGGCAACGGCTCAGGCGGCTTTGGCGGCCAGGGCAATGGCGGGCAAGGCAACGGCGGCCAGAATGGACAAGGCCAGGGACAGATCGTGCCGACCGCCCTCGGCTCCGGCTTTGTCTGGGATAGCGCGGGACATATCGTCACCAATAATCACGTGGTGCAGGGCGCCGACAAGCTGACCGTGACCTTCCCCAACGGCAGCTCGTACGATGCCAAGGTGGTGGGCACCGATCCGAACACGGACCTGGCGGTCATCCAGGTGCAGGACGCTCCGGCATCCGTGCTTAAGCCCATTACCGTGGGCGATTCCACCCAGGTCAAGGTCGGCCAGATGGTCGTTGCGATCGGCAACCCGTTCGGGCTTGCCAACACGATGACCACCGGCATCGTCAGCGCGATCGCGCGCTCGATCCAGGCCGGGGCCAGCAACCAGAACGGCCTCACCAATGCCCCGAGCTTCTCGATCCCGGATGTGATCCAGACCGATGCGGCCATCAACCCCGGCAACTCGGGCGGCGTGCTGGTCGACATGAGCGGCTCGCTGATCGGTGTGCCCTCGCAGATCGAATCGCAGAGCGGCGGCAACACCGGCGTGGGCTTTGCGATCCCCTCCTCGATCGTAAAGCAGGTCGTTCCGCAGCTGATCTCGAAGGGCTCGGCTTCGCACTCCTTCCTGGGCATCTCCGGCACGACGATCACTTCCGATGTTGTCAGCGCCCTGAACCTGAAGCCCGGACAGCAAGGCATCCTGATCGCCTCGGTCGTCTCGGGCGGGCCGGCGGATAAGGCCGGCCTGCAGGCAGCGAAGGTCGACCAGAACGGCAATCCCACCTCCGCCGGGGACATCATTACCGGCATCAACGGCAAGACGATCAACCGCTTCGAGGACCTGGTCTCCTACCTGTATGCGAACACGCAGCCGGGACAGACGGCGACCCTCAACATCCTGCGCAACGGCAAGGAGATCCAGGTGCCGGTCACGCTGGCTACGCAGCCCAAGCCGTAAGCGACCATCCTCTTCCGTGGCATGCGTTCACAGCACAGCCCTGCGCAATTACGCAGGGCTGTGCGTGTTTTCCGCGCCGCTTGCCTTCGGCTGGCGGGGCCGGCGTATTGCTAGAGAGGCCCCACGAGCCGGGGAGCATCCCACACCGCAAGCCCGATGAGCAGACCCGTGACCGTGTCAGCGCCGGAGGTATGCCCGAGGCGCATGGCGGCAACGGTGTGCTTCACGGCCTGTGCCCGGGGCGCGCCCGAGCAGATCGCGCCGGCGAGATCGAGCACCCGGCTGGAAGCGCGCCCGCGCGCAGCATGGAACAAACAGGTGCGGCTGATATCGTTCGTCTGCGCGGAGAGGCGGATGACTGCGCTCCCGAGGTCTGAGAGGAAGCGCAGCCTTTCCTTCTTCCCCCGGGCGGCGCACCTCAATCCGATCAGGTAACCCGCGACAAGGTCGTCGCCGCTGGGGGTCAGGCCGGGTCCGAGGCCGATCAAGGCCCGCAGCGCCTCGCTCGGAACGGTGCCGGACCGCCGCGTAGCTTCCATGATCGTGCGCAGGCAGCGAGCTGCCTGTCCTATCCAGGCGGGCTGCCCTTCCGATCCACCC
>JBLMYH010000232.1:0-25035 GCA_050258175.1 Hyphomicrobiaceae bacterium | reverse complement strand
CGCTGCGGGCCTGCTTGCGCTGTTTTATGCAGGCAGCCAAAGGCGCAAGCCTCGCCATGCACGCACGGGCAGGTGATGTGCAGTCCGCGCGGCCTATCGGTCCATGGCCTGCAGGAATGTCTCCAGGCCGTCCCTGGCGCCGCCGATCCAGGGTGCGCCGTGGGCGAACAGCAGGTGGTCGAACTCACGTTCGCGCAGGTGCTTCAGAAAAGCCTTGCGCAGGCCGCGCTTGACGTCCTCCGGGTCGTCGCCCATGTAGGCGTCCGGCACGAAGGCGAGCCTGCCGCGCTCGCGCACGATGGCGTCGCCGAGACTCAGGATGCCACCGTGCAGCGGCAGGTAGAGCGCGGTTTCCTCGGGACACAGCGCTGCGACCTTGAGGGCTAGGACGCCGCCGGGCAGGGTCTTGCCGTGGCTGAAGCCCCTGACTTTTTCTCCGTGGCTGAATTCGTGCAGGCCATCCTTGTGGCACCAGACCTGTGCGCCGTAACGCGCCGCGAGGCGGTCGCTGTGGCGGTAGTGGTGACGGTTGGTCAGGTAGACGTGCTGCGGCGCGCCGTGCGCTGCGAACCAGTCGATGCCCTGTGCCGGTACGCGCGGGTCGATCAGCACCGGCGGGTCGGTGGCGTTGGTGTAATAGGAATGGACATAGGCCTGGATGCCTTCGTGAAAGGTCTTCCAGTGATAAACGCCGGGCAGGATTTCCTTCATGGCGGAGCCTTGTTCGAGACCGTACAATCCCAGTAAAGACAACGCCCGCGCAAAGAAAAGCCGGCGGTGATTGCTCCCGCTGGTTCCGCTTGCTATCTATAACGGATGGCACGGCCGGAGAAACCATCCGATGAAAACGCCTCCCAGCATGCTGATCACCGGCGCCAACCGCGGCCTCGGGCTGGAGTGGGCCCGGCAATATGCCGAGGCCGGCTGGCGGGTGCTTGCCAGCTGCCGCCACCCCGAACAGGCGGCCGATCTCCGGGCCCTCGCCGGCAGCCATCCGCAGGTCAGCGTGCATCGGCTCGACGTGACCGACGGCGAACAACTGCGCACCCTGCAGCTCGATCTGGAGCAGACGACGATCGACGTGCTGCTCAACAATGCGGGCGTCTATCTGGACAAGTTCATGGGCGAGTTCGGCGGCATCGACTACGACGTCTGGCTGCGCACCTTCGCCGTCAATACCCTGGGGGCGGTGCGGGTAAGCGAGGCCTTCGTCACCCAGGTGGCGCGCAGTGAAAAGAAACTGGTGGTGGCGATCAGCAGCCACATGGGCTCCATTGCCGAGATCGCCGAGCGCGGCAACTACGCCTATCGCTCCAGCAAGGCGGCGCTGAATGCCGCGATGAAGGGGCTCACGTATGCGCTTGCGCCACGCGGCATCGGCGTCCTGCTGCTGCATCCTGGCTGGGTGGGCACGCGCATGGGCGGCCCGGATGCGATGCTCACGCCGTCACAGAGTGTTCGCGGCATGCGCGCCCTGGTGGACAATTTCCAGCCAGAACTCAACGGGCGCTTCTTCCGCTACAACGGTACCGAGATTCCCTGGTGAGCGCGCGTGAGCGAGGCGGGTTCCGCTCACTTCTTGTTGTTCGTTCCCCAGCCCCTGTGCCAATAACTGCGCAGCTTTTCCTGCTGCTCCTTGGTGAGGACGGCCTCCATGCGTTTGTGCGCCGCGATCGAGGAGTCGTACATTTGCTGCTGGAGCTTGCCGAATTCCTTGTAGACTGCATTGATGGCTGCCTCATCCCGCTTCGGGGCCAGGTTCAGGTCGCGCAGCCTGGCCTGCTGGTTCATCATTTCGCCCATCAGCGCCCAGTGCTCCTTGCGGGTTTCATCCTGAATCTTGTTGATTTTGGCCTGCTGTTCCGGGGTCAGATCAAGCATGCTCCCCCAATAGCCACCCATCATGCCGGGGCCCATGCCATAGCCGCCCCAGCCGCCCATCATGCCGGGGCCCATGCCGTAGCCGCCATAGCCGCCCATCATGCCGGGACCATAGGGGTACGCAGGGCTGGATTGGGATTGACTGGTCTGGTCGGCGGCCTGGAGACCCGGGGCCATTCCGCTCAGGGCAAGCGCGAGGGTGCAGGCAGCAAGACGGCTGAAATGGCGTGCGGTTTTCATGGCGGTTCCTTTTGAAGATGGTTGAAGGGGTGGGACAAGGGCAGCGATAAGCCGCTATTTTTCCAAGAGGTCAGCGCGTTTCTGCAGATACTCGTCGCGACTGATTTCGCCGCGCGCATAGGTTTCCTTGAGGATGTCCAGGGGCGTCTTCGGCTGCGCGGGGATTTCGCCGCCAGCCGTTCCCCGGGGCCTGGCAAACAGATACTTCAGCAGGGCGATGACCAGGAGAAGCGGGATGCCCCAGATCATGAGCATCCACAGGATGCCGAACACCATGCCGATCCCGCCATCGAACATCCAACCGTGAGTGTATGGGCCGTACATGTGTCCTTGCCTGAATTCTGGATGAGGCACGGGCGCCCGTGCCAATCAACTATAGCCGCGCCTGCATAGAACTCAAACCGGGCCCGTCCCAGATCGCGCCGAACGGGCTTGCACAGGTGCAGGTGACCGATATCCGCAAGGAAGCGAACCTTGCGCGCACCACGACCGGTGGCATTTCGGGCTTTTCACGACAGTGGCGCGACGACGAGCGGAACCTGCATCTCGGCCCTGGAGAGGCCGCCATGCACCCCGACGTGGGTGTGGCGTTCCTCGCCCTTGAGCCAGTCGCGCAGGATGGCCTGGCCGCGCGGGACCAGGACGTAATCACCGATCCGGTCCTGCAGGGCAGGGTGCGCTATGCCCTGGCCCAGCCAGCCCTGCTGCAGGATGTCGCCGCTTGCGAATAGCTGGACGCGGGCAGCCAGTCGTGTCCGCACGTAGTCCTCGAATTGCGCCTCGCGGCCGGCCCGCACATAGGCGTAGGCCATGCGCGGTTCGCCGCATAACGGCAGCACAAGGGTGTCGCGCAGCGCGGGGTGGTCGTCCAGGTCGATGGTCTGCTCCGGCGGGCTGTCGATGAAGCCGTGGTCGGCAGTGACAATGACGCGGCTGCCGCTGCGGCTCGCAACCGCCAGCAGCGCCTCGAAGGCCGCGTCCAGTGCGGCGAAGCTGGTGGCGACCTGTTCGCTGTGAATGCCGTATTCGTGGGCCAGGCTGTCGAGTTGCGGCCAGTAGGCGTGGACGTAGCTGGGGGCGTCCTCGCGCAGCAGCCCGGCGATCATGGCGAACATTTCTACCAGGGTTTCATACCCGTGACGCTGCGCGCGTCCGGAGAGCGCGACGTTGAAGTCCGAATGAATGATGTTGTTCGGGCTTACGACATGGCACGGCAGGGGCAGACGGTCGAACAGTGGGCTGAGACCAAACAGCGAGGCCGGCGTGACGCCGGCTTCGCGCAGGGCGTGGCGGCCGGTGCGGACGCGGAAGGGCAACGGGGCGATGACCGCGCCGATCTCGCGGAAATACATGTTCCAGCCGGTCAGCCCATGCTGTTGCGGGGCGAGGCCGGTGAGGAAGGTGGGGATCGCGCTCGCCGTGGTGGAGGGAAAGACCGACGTGATCTGCCCATGCAGATGCCGGCGCAGCGCGCCGTCGTGGCCGAGCAGGTAATCGTGGCCCAGGCCGTCGACCACCAGCAGCACCAGATGGCGCACCCCGGCCAGCGCGTCCGGCGGCAAAGCCGCCAGCGGCGGATAGGGGCTGGCGCCGCCGCGGGCGGCGGAGATCGAACTCATCAGATTGACCAAGCCCCCGCCGCGATAATCGGGCAGGGTGAAGGTGCTGTCTTCCTGCGTGGTGCGGGCCCCGTCCATTGACGCTCCCCCTTCGTCCAGATCTGTCGCGACTGCTCCCTAGGGAATATAGGTGAGCCGCCTCCGCCATTCACCCGCGTCCTGCAATGAACGCGCGGCGGCAGAGATCGCCTCGCTAGGCGGGAGGGGGATGCCCGGACGGTTGCTGCCCGGATGCGTCCACTTCGTCTTCATGGCGCCCCAGAGGATAAGCGATCGCCAGCACGAGCGCCGCCGCCAGGGTCGGTGCCCAGTAGATCAGGTCGTCGCGGTAGCCGTTATAGTCAAGGAAGCGCTCGGGCACGATCAGCGCCAGACTGGCGACAAGCAGCAACAGCCCCGATCCAAGCAGCCAGGGGCCGCGCAGGCTTTCGACGAACAGGCCGTAGAGCAGGAAGGGCATCAGCGCCGCGATCAGCACCCAGGAGTCGAGTACGTAGCCGGCGTTGTAAAAGGGCACGACGGAAGCGGCGGCAGCCCCCCCGAGCCCGAGCAGAATGATGAGATAGGCCGCCGGACGAGGGTCACGGGTCGTGGTCATGTCAGTCCTCCTTGGCGTGCAAGTGGGATTGGTTTGACCAGCCGGACCCGGGCGGGGTTTCACCCTATGCTGGAAGAGGTTCTAGGCCACGCATCTGCGCACCATGAGGCAAGTCTTGCTCCGCCGCTTGAACAGTTTTTCCCATGCCCTGCGGGGCATGGGTCTGCTCGTGCGCACGCAGCCGAATGCGCGGGTGCATCTGCTGGCGACGCTGCTGGTCTGTGCGGCAGGCGTTTATTTCGGCCTGGACAGAGGGGAATGGGCGTGGCTCATCGTGGCCGTGGTGCTGGTGTGGGGCGCCGAAGCCTTCAACACGGCGCTGGAACAACTGGCGGACGCCGTGCATCCGGCGCGGCATCCAGGCATCGGCCGCGCCAAGGATATGGCGGCCGCCGCGGTGCTGATCGCTGCGCTGGGCGCAGCAGTCATCGGCGTGCTGGTGTTTGCGCCGCATTTCGCGGCGCTGCGGTGGTGAGGCCGCCCGTCAGTTGGCGGGTGCCGCGGCAGGATTAGCCGTGCCAGGTCCGCACGCGCCCCACGTCGAGGTGCACGAAATCGGATGCGGGGTAGTAGCCTACGCCGCCACTCTGCAGGGAGAGGCCGGTTCGGCGCAGGTCGGCCAGTTGAATGCCGGGGATGCGAATGTCGATGGCCTTGCCTTCCATGTGCAGGCTGTGTTTGGCAACCCCGGAAGAGTGTTCGGCCAGCATGTGGTTGGTGGCGGGTGAACGGTACCCGGAAATGACCTGGAAGGCCTGGGACGTGCCGAGTGTGGCCTTGACGCGATCGAGCAGGTCCAGCAGCCGGGTATCGATGGCGGCGACCTGGTTGTTGCGGAAATCGCGCAGCACGTGGTTGATTTGCGCGAGGGATTCCGGCACGTAGTCGCCCTGGATCCAGTACGGCAGGTTGACGCTTTCGCCGGTGTGCAGGTTATGGAAGCTCAGCCGGCGTTCGGGTGCGGCCCGCCACGCGCTGGCGGCTGCCGGAAGCGGCAGCGCGGCGGCAAGCATGCCCAGTTTGAGGAATTTGCGTCGGTTGAAGTTGCGCTTCATGGTTGTCCTTTCAATCTGTTGCCTGGCAGGTGGCCAACGTCCCGGGCCAGTCCGTCATGCGCCGCGATCACTGCGTCCACTTTAGGCCAATCGATATCCTGGCTCAAGCCGTTGGCTTCAGCCAGATTACGCACGGTCTGCGCCGGGTCGATGCCCTTCTTGTAGATGTCCCGATGAACTTCGAGCAGGATACGGCCGTCCTCGATCACCGCCAGCAAGACCGGCTGGTAAATGAGGCGTCCCGGGGTTCCGACGCGTACCTGGCCAAAAAGTTCCGCAATATCATCGGGATGCAGGCGGATGCAGCCGTGGCTCTGGAAATGGTACACGCTCGCCGGGGCGATGGTGCCATGGATGCCGTAGCCCCACAGGCTGAGGCCGAGCCAGTGCGCGCCGAGGGGATTGTCGGGACCGGGAGGCACTTCCTCCAGTACGGCCTTGCCTTCGCGGCGCATTTCTTCCTGGATCGATTTCGGTACCAGCCAGGTCTTGTTCGCCTGCCGCGTGACGATCTTGAAGTCGCCCTCCGGGGTAGGCCAACTGGGCTTGCCCAGGCCGATGGGATAGGCCGAGACCAGATTGCCCTGGCTGAAGTTGAACAGCATCTTCTGCGGGAGATTGATGAGGATGCCGTCGTCGACCGCCGCCGGGACGATGTGGGGATTGTGGATGTGCAGGCGCTGGCCGGGGTGGATGATGGCATGCCAGGGAATGCCGTTCTGCCGAGCCAGCAGTTCGGCCGCCACGCCGAAGCGGGCGCCGATGGCGATCAGGAAATCGCCTTGCTTGACGCTGTATTCGGTGTCGCCACCGGTCACCCGATGGGATAGCTTCGGCAGACCCTGGGACAGGGCCGGAAGGCTGAGGCCCGCCAGCAGACATACAACAAGGCGGCGTGCGAGAGAAAGCATCGGTGCTGGGCTCCTTCGTTGGGCGGGTCTGGAGGTCTGCCTTTCATGGCTGAGTTTGCAGTGCTCAGCCGCTCGAAGGAAGCCTTCTGTAGCTTATCTTAGGCAGACAGGCGCGCCGTGTTCCGGTTCTGCGGATTCCCCTGTGCCTGCCGGCGTAACGCCACGCAGCTTCATCGGGTCAAAGACTCCACGGCTTGGCCAGGTTCCAGCCGATGCCGCGGCAATAGGTGCAGGGCGCGGCGTCCCGTTTCCCGGTGCCGCCGCAGCTTGCGCATCGTTTCCAGCAGGCATCGCGCGTGGCGACGGCAACGGTGCCGCTGCAACGTGCGCCGCGGCGGGTACGTACGCAGCGCTGGTTGACGAACTCCTTGCGATAGGTGATGCCCCCGCAGGCTTTGCAGACGCCGACCGGATGCGGTTTGGCTGCGTCGCTCATGCGCGGGGTCGGCGAAGCGGTGTCATGCGTTCCGACCCGGGCCTTGCATCAGTTGTATTTCCTCGGCATGGACGGGCGCGGTGCCTGGACATGGGTGTCCTTGTGGCGGAAATTGATGCGGCCCTTGGTGAGGTCGTAGGGCGACATTTCGATGGTGACCTTGTCGCCGGCCAGAATGCGGATGCGGTGCTTGCGCATTTTGCCCGAGGCGTAGGCGGTTATTTCAAAACCATTGTCCAGGGTGACGCGGAAGCGGGTTTGCGGGAGGACTTCGTTGACGACGCCTTCCATTTCTACAAGTTCTTCTTTTGACATAGCTTGATCCCTCATGCTGGGTGATGGCGCAACCTGCGCCGGGATGGGTGTGCGAAAGATCGCAGTTGGGGGCTGCGCCCGCCGCACTGTGGGCGCGCGGCGTGGATGCCAATGAGGAAAGCCGACAAGGTACCCGCGAGGGGCAGAGGAGACTGACCAAAAGACTGATTCGTCAGCCCAGTATGGGGAGTACGCTTCGTCTTGGCAAGGCAGGCGGTACGGGTCCGCGCCAGGACTGGGCTGCGGCGGGGAAGACGGCTCGGGCGCGGCGCGATTTCCGACAATCGCCTCTGGTTTTGCGAGAGCGAAACGCGTTGCCGGACCTGCCGACCCGCCTAGCCGGCCGCCTGCGCCTCGCCTGCGGCCGGTTCTATGTGCAGGGTGCGGGTAGGGAAGGCGATCTCGGCGCCGTGTGCCTGGATGATGGCCGCCACCCGCAGCAGCATGTCCTGTTTGACTTCGTGGTAGCGCACCCAGTCGACGGTCTTGGTGAAGGTGTAGATGAGGAAATCCAGCGACGACGCGGCGAACTGGTTGAAGTTGACGATGAGCGTGGTGTTGGTGTCGATCTCGGGGTGGGCCAGCAGCATGGCTTTCACGTCGGCGACGATGCCGGCCATCTTGTCGAGATCGGCATAGCGGATGCCGATGGTTTCCTTGATGCGCCGATGGGTCATGCGGGTGGGGTTCTCCACCACGACGGTGGTGAACAGCGCGTTGGGAACATAGATCGGATTCTTGTTGAAGGCGCGCACGCGGGTGTGGCGCCAGCCGATGTACTCCACCGTGCCCTCGATTTCCTTGTCGGGAGAACGGATCCATTCACCCACCGTGAACGGGCGATCCAGGTAGATGGTCAGGCCGCCGAAGAAATTGGCCAGCATGTCCTTGGCGGCGAAGCCCACGGCGATGCCGCCAATGCCGCCGAAGGCCAGTACGCCGGATACGCTGAAGCCGAGATTCTGCAGGATGACCAGGACCGCGATGATGACGACCGAGAACCGGCCCAGCTTGGAGAGGGCGTCGACCGTGGTGTAGTCGATGCCGCTCCCTGTCGCTGCGTTGCGGGCGAGGATGTTGTGCGAGGCCTGGCCGATCAGCCGCAGCAGGAACCAGGCCAGCGCGACAATGATGAGGGTGTCGCGCGTGGGCAGCACGAAATCGTGGACGGGCGTGCCAAGGTGCTTGTGCACAATCTGGATGGCGTAGGTTGCGCCGCTTACCCACAGGATCAGGGTGAGGGGCTTGCGGGCCGCCTTGATCAGGGCGTCGTCCCAAACGGTTGCCGTGCGCGCGGCGATCTTCTCGATGCGGCGCAGCAAATAGTAGGCGCCGACGTTGAGCAGGGTGACCGCGACGATCACCGTCAGAACCTGGGGGAGCCAGGACGCGGCTAGGAAGTCGAGACCGATTCGTTGGACCAGATCGTTCATGGGGGCGTGAAGTAAGGAGAGGAAGTGTCTCCCGGGATTCTATTGGAAAGCAGCCCAGCAAGCTGCCCACACCATACCCCCGGCACGGGCGTGAGGTGGCGGAAGGCGGCTGTGCCAACCGCCCCCTCCGCTGCTGCTATCGCGCCCGGCCTGCCGCAGTGGCGGCCGGTACCTCGACCAGCTTGCCGCTCTTCACGTCGTAGATGTAGCCGTAGATGGGGATGTCTCCGGGCACCAGCGGATGGTTGCGGATGCGTTGCACGTCCTCGAGCACGCTCTGCTCCTGGTTGGGGATGGTGAGCCAGCTGATGTGCTCGCCTTCGGGCGAGCCGCCGCCACCCCCCGCATCGTGCCAGCCGCTGGCGTCGACGCTGGCGGTCTTCAGACTGCTGCGCAGCAGCTTGCGCATGACGTCGTCGGTGAAGGTTTCCATGCCGCAATCGGTGTGGTGGATGACGAACCACTCGCGGGTCCCCAGCAGCTTGTAGGAAATGACCAGCGAGCGGATCGCATCATCGCTGGCGCGGCCGCCGGCATTGCGGATGACGTGGGCGTCACCCTCGGCGAGGCCGGCGTATTTGGCCGGATCGAGCCGGGCATCCATGCAGGTGAGAATGGCGAAATGGCGACCCGGAGGCATGGGCAGTTTGCCCTTGTCGCCGAAGCTGGATGCGTAGCTTTGGTTGGCTGTGAGAACTTCTTTCAGGACTGTGCTCATGCTGGTCTCCTTGTCCATCTGGTGGCCGCGATGTCTGCATGCGGGCGGGTGGCTGTCGCGGCATCCAGCCTCCGTGTGATGTCGTCCGCTGTCCGGCGCACGACAGGAAAAAATGCAGTATAGGCAGAGCGCGGTAGCGGATTCGACCGCCCCGGGCTGGTCGCGGTCGCGGAGGAAGCCCGGAACAGCCGGCGTTCCTGCGCGAGGGGGGATGCAGGGGCTATCCGTCCAGCCGGCCGCTGGTGGCGCGCGCGGGAAGCTTCCTGCACGCGCTCTGACCGTCCGCTTGACCCTGTTCGCGTTCTGGTCCGGCGGTTCTATGCTGGGAAGATGTCGAGTGCCCGCGAGCCGCTGCCATGAGTCAAAAACACGAGAATTTGCTGCGGACGATTTTCGAAGGTCCGATAAGCGGCAATGTCCATTGGCGGGAGGTGGAATCGATGCTGGCGCACCTGGGGGCCAAGGTGGAACCGCACCATGGCGCGAGCTTCCGCGTGGTGCTGAACGGCGTGGAAGGCTTTCTGCATCGCCCGCACAACAACAATACCTGCACCAAGCAGGAACTGCGGCACGTGCGTGATTACCTGGTGTCGGCGGGTGTGGCCCCGCAGGACCGGGCGTGAGTTTCGTGTCGCGCAAGAGGCTGGGAGTTGCCCTCCTGGCAGCATTTCTCGGCGTCTTGCCAGCATGCGCGACGGCCCAGCAGGACGACACCGTCACCGGCGACAAGGCCACTGACATGGTGGTGGACGTGGTCGTGATGCGGCCGCTCGGACTGGTAGCGACTGTGGCGGGGACTGTGCTGACACTGGCGGCCTTGCCTTTCACGATTCCCAGCGGCAGCGTGCAAACCTCGGCGCGCGAACTCATCCTCAGGCCGGCGGACTACACCTTCAAGCGGCCGCTCGGCGATTTCAGCGACCGTGGCGACGGCGGGCACTGAGCGGCTTTGAGAGGCTCGGGCAAGCGTTGGCGGGTCAACGCGCCAGAAAAAAAATTTATCGCCCCGGCAGCGCTTCCGGTAAGCCGTTGCCGTGGTCGCAGGCATTCCGCCGTTCATGATTAGGCAAGAAAAATATTTGTATGGTGGTTTTTTGTTCCTATAGTTTTCTCATGTGGGCTTGATATCAAGAACAAGGAGGGATTGCCATGCAAGTAACCAGAAGACAGTTCTTCAAGATATGCGCGGCGGGGGTCGGCGGCTCCAGCCTGGCTGCGCTGGGATTCGCACCCGGCGAGGCATTGGCGGAAGTGCGGGAATTCAAATTGGCGCGGGCCTCTGAAACCCGCAGCACCTGCCCTTATTGCTCAGTTGCCTGCGGCCTGCTCGTGTATGGGGTCGGCGACAAGGCCAAGAACGCCAAGACGTCCATCATCCATATCGAAGGCGATCCTGATAATCCGGTTAACCGTGGCACCCTGTGTCCGAAGGGGGCCGGCCTGCTGGATTTCGTGCATAGCGAAAGCCGCCTGAAATTCCCGGAATACCGAGCGGCTGGCTCCAACGAGTGGCAGCGCATCTCCTGGGACGAAGCCTTCACCCGCATCGCCAAGCACATGAAGGCGGACCGCGATGCCAATTTCATCGCCAAGAACGACAAGGGCGAAACGGTGAATCGCTGGCTCACCGCAGGCATGCTGGCGAGCAGCGCGGCCAGCAACGAGACCGGAATGATTTCGGTCAAGTTCGTGCGCAGCCTGGGAATCGTATCGGTCGACACGCAAGCCCGCATCTGACACGCACCGACGGTGGCAAGTCTTGCCCCAAGCTTCGGTCGCGGCGCGATGACCAACCATTGGGTTGACATCAAGAATGCGGACCTGATCATCGTAATGGGCGGCAACGCCGCCGAGGCGCACCCCTGCGGCTTCAAGTGGGTGACCGAGGCCAAGGCCCACCGCAAGGCCAAGTTCATCGTGGTCGACCCGCGCTTCAACCGCTCGGCCGCCGTATCGGATTTTTACGCACCCATCCGTTCGGGGACCGATATCGCCTTCCTCGGCGGGGTCATCAATTACCTGATCAGCAACAACAAGATCCACGAGGAGTATGTGAAGCACTACACCAACGCGCCTTACCTGGTGCGTGAAGACTTCGCATTCAATGATGGCCTGTTTTCGGGCTACGACGCCGACAAGCGCAAGTACAACCGCGACACCTGGGATTATGCGCTGGGCAAGGATGGCTATGTCGAGGTCGACGAAACGCTGCAAAACCCGCGTTGCGTCTACCAGTTGATGAAGCAGCACTACTCGCGCTATACGCCGGAGACGGTGAGCCGGGTCTGCGGCACGCCGAAGGAAGACTTCCTGAAGGTCTGCGAGATGATCGGCGAGACTCACACGCCAGACAAGGTCATGACGATCATGTACGCCCTGGGATGGACGCAGCACAGCACGGGCTCGCAGAACATCCGCACCATGGCCATGATCCAGCTGCTGCTGGGCAACATCGGCCGGGTCGGCGGTGGCATCAATGCGCTGCGCGGGCACTCCAACGTGCAGGGCATCACCGATATGAATCTGGTCTCAGGCGTGATGCCAGGTTACCTGCGCATGGCAGCGGACGAAGAACAGGACTTCCAGGGTTTCCTGGCGAAGCGCGCCCTCAAGCCCTTGCGGCCGAATCAGATGAGCTATTGGCAGAACTTTCCCAAGTTCTGGGTTTCGCTCGCCAAGACGTTCTACGGCAACGCCGCGACCAAGGAAAACGATTTTGCCTACCACTGGTTCCCCAAGTACGACAAACCCTACGACGTGCTGGCCATGTTCGAGCGCATGCACAACGGGGAGATGAACGGCTTCATCTGCCAGGGCTTCAATCCGCTGGCTGCCGTGCCCTGCCTGCAAAAGGTCAGTGCGGCCTTGAGCAAGCTGAAGTACCTGGTGGTGATCGATCCGCTTTCGACGGAGACCGCCGAGTTCTGGCGTGACCACGGCGAACTCAACAGCGTGGATGCGTCCAAGATCCAGACGGAAGTCTTCCGCCTGCCGGCCAACTGCTTCGCCGAGGAAACGGGTTCTTATACCAACTCGGGGCGCGTGCTGCAGTGGCACTGGGGCGCGGCCGACGGGCCGGGCGACTCCAAGGGCGACGTGGAGATCATTGCCGGGATTTTCAACAAGATGCGCGAGATGTACAAGAAGGAGGGCGGGGCGTTCCCCGAACCCATCCTCAACCTGACATGGAACTATGCCAAACCGGACGAGCCGTCCGCGGAAGAACTGGCGCGGGAGTTCTCCGGCAAGGCGCTGGCCGACGTCACCGATCCCAAGGACCCCACCAAGGTGCTGGCCAAGGCAGGGGAACAGCTTGCCAGCTTCGCGCATCTGCGGGACGACGGTACGACCAGCAGCGGCAACTGGCTGTACTGCGGCTCCTGGTCGCAGGCAGGCAACCTGATGGCGCGTCGTGAGACCAGCGATCCGTCAGGATTGGGCTTCTATCCCAATTGGGGATTTGCCTGGCCGGCCAACCGCCGCGTGCTCTACAACCGGGCCAATTGTGATCTGTCTGGCAAACCCTGGGATCCCTCGCGCAAGACCATTGCTTGGGACGGCAGCAAATGGACCGGCTTCGACGTACCCGACATGCGGCCCGATGCGGCGCCTGGAGAGGGCGTGGGACCGTTCATCATGGAGCCGGACGGCGTGGGGCATCTGTTCGCGCTGAAGGCCATGGCGGATGGGCCGTTCCCCGAGCATTACGAGCCGTTCGAGACGCCGCTGGGCGTCAACCCGATGCATCCGAAGAATCCGCTTGTCACCAGCAACCCGGCTTCGCGCCTGTTTGCCTACGACAAGGCGCAGCTCGGCACGGCGGACAAGTTCCCCTACGTCGCGACGACCTATCGCCTGACGGAGCATTACCACTACTGGACCAAGAACGTGCGGATCAACAGCATCCTGCAGCCGTCCCAGTTCATCGAAATGAATGAGGAACTGGCCAAGGAGAAGGGGATTGCCCATGGCGACACGGTCAAGGTCACGTCCAACCGCGGCTATATCCGCGCGGTCGCCGTGGTGACCAAGCGTCTGCGGCCGCTGCTCGTCGATGGCAAGAAGGTCCATACCATCGGCATTCCGATCCACTGGGGCTTCATCGGGGTGGCGAAGAAGGGCTTCCTGGCGAACCGGCTGACGCCTTTCGTCGGGGACGCTACGGCCCATACGCCCGAGTTCAAGGCCTTCCTGGTGAATATCGAGAAGGCATAAGGAGGCGAACATGTCACTGCAATCACTCGACATCAAGGCCCGATCCGCCACCACCACGCAGCCCCCGGCTGCGCGCAAGACCCCGGAAGTGGCCAAGCTCATCGACATCTCGAAATGCATCGGCTGCAAGGCGTGTCAGGCGGCCTGCATGGAATGGAACGACCTGCGCGACGAAATCGACCACAACATCGGGGTGTACGACAACCCGCATGACCTGTCCGATCAGTCGTGGACCCTGATGCGCTACTCCGAAGTTGAACTGGAGCCAGGCCGTTTGGAATGGCTGATCCGCAAGGATGGCTGCATGCACTGCGCCGACCCCGGCTGCCTCAAGGCCTGCCCGGCGCCGGGCGCGATCGTCCAGTATTCGAACGGAATCGTGGACTTCCACGAGGAAAACTGCATCGGCTGCGGCTACTGCCTCACCGGCTGCCCCTTCAATATTCCGCGTTTCTCCAAGAAGGACAACAAGGCCTACAAGTGCACCCTGTGCTCCGACCGCGTCGCAGTGGGGCTGGAACCGGCCTGCATCAAGACATGCCCCACCGGCGCGCTGGTCTTCGGTACCAAGGCGGATATGATCCACCACGCCGAAGGACGGATTGCCGATCTGAAGGAGCGCGGCTTCGGCAACGCGGCGCTATACGACCCGCAGGGGGTGAGCGGCACGCACGTGATGTACGTGCTGCAACATGGGGACCGGCCCGAGGTTTACGCGAATCTTCCCAAGGATCCGCACATCAGCCCGCTGGTCAGCCTGTGGAAGGGCGTGACCAAGCCCCTCATGAGTCTTGGCGTTGGCCTGGCCGTTTTTGCCGGATTCTTCCATTTCGTCACGGCCGGTCCTAAGGAAGTGGAGGAAGAAGAGAAAACGGATTGAGCGGTTCCGTCGTCTTCCTTCTCACGACATCAAGGAGCGATCATGAGCACGATGATTAAACGCTACACCGCCAGGGAGCGCAGCAACCACTGGGTAGTGGCCATCGCCTTCGTCCTCGCCGGCCTTTCCGGGCTGGCGCTGTTCCATCCGGCTTTCTTCTTTCTCACGAATCTGTTCGGCGGCGGCCCCTGGGACCGCTTGCTGCATCCTTACATCGGCGTGGTCCTGTTCCTGTTTTTCGTGGCGATGGCGGCGCGGTTCTGGCGTTTCAATCACATTACCTCAGCCGACCGCCAGTGGATGCAGCGCATCAAGGATGTGCTCTGCAACCGTGATCAGGGACTGCCAGAAATCGGCAAGTACAACGCCGGGCAGAAATACCTGTTCTGGCTCATGGTGATTTGTATCCCTGTGCTGCTGCTTTCCGGAATCGTGATCTGGCGCCCCTGGTTTGCGCCGTATTTCCCCATCACGCTGCTGCGCGTCGCGGTGGTCATCCATGCGCTGACCGCATGGATCATGATCCTCGGCATTGTGGTGCACGTTTATGCCGCGATCTGGGTCAAGGGTACGGTCCGCGCCATGACGCGCGGCACGGTATCCGAAGCGTGGGCCAAGCACCATCACCGCGCCTGGTATCGCGAGATGACCGGCAAGTGATTCCTGATAATTCATGAGACAAGGATGCTTTAGCGCATGACGACCACACTCCTGCAGCCCGGCGAAATCGAAGCGGCAGCCGGCGACATTCCTGAACTGCGGCTGCCGCCCGCCGACCTGTTCCTCATGCGCGCGCGGCGGCTGGAGCAACTCGCGGAGGGCCACACCCTCGGCGACTACCTGCGCTTCGTCGCCCGCCTTGCCCAGGCCCAGCAGGCTAGCCTGGATGCCGGACCCCCAGCAGAACTCCCTGACGCCGAACGGCTGGCGCAATGCCGCGAATACCAGATGCCGCCGCTGGCGCCCGCCGGTCTCGGCCTGCCGGATGGCTGGCGCGATACGGCACGGCGACTGGCACGGGCGGTGCTTCCGGCGCTGCCTGCGGCGGGCCAGGCGGCGCTGGAATCGGTTCTGGAAGGCCCGGACGCCTGGCTGGACGCGCAGGCTATGCAACTCCTCGATGGCAACAGCGAGGGGCTCGACGCGGCCGTCGCACCGGTGATCGGTGCCGCCCTGCAGGTGCACTGGACACAGCTCGCCCGTCAGCTCGAGCCCGCGCAGGTGGCGCGGCCCGAACTCCCCAACCTGTGCCCGGTGTGCGGCTCGCATCCGGTCAGCTCGGTGGTACGCATCGGCGGCGCCGCGAATGGCCTGCGCTATCTGCACTGCACGCTGTGCAGCTCGGAATGGCACGTGGTGCGCGCCAAGTGCAGCAACTGCGACAACTCCAAGGGGATTGCCTATTACCACGTGGACGGTGGCGACAGTGTCGTGCGTGCCGAGAGCTGCCCGGAGTGCCAGACTTACCTGAAAGTGGTCCATCAGGACAAGAACCCCATGGCCGACCCGGTGGCAGACGATCTCGCCACCCTGACGCTCGACCTGCTGATGGACGAGACGGGTTTTACGCGCAGCGGGATCAATTGGTATCTGATTCATGGTCAACCGTAGGTAGACGCGTTCCCGGTTCACCATTCCGACTCATTCAACGCAAAGGGATTGTCTATCGTGCATAGCACCCCCCCACGTCCGCCTTCGATTGACCGTGTCCTCAACTGGACCGCTGTTTCCCCACTGATTCTGGAATTCGGCCGCGAGCCGGTGCTTGCCGGCGTCCGCAGCGTGCTCGAGCGTGCCCGTCTGGCCGCGCGCAATGGCGAACTCGTGGATTACACCGAGCCTGCGGTGACGGCCCGGCTCGCTTCACATCTGGCGCAATGCAACGCGTCGCGCCTGAAGCGGGTGTTCAACCTCACCGGCACGGTGCTGCACACCAACCTGGGCCGCGCACCGTTGCCGGAAGAGGCGGTGGAGGCGCTGCTGATGGCGGCGCGCCATCCCTGCGCGCTGGAATACGACCTTGAAACCGGCGGCCGTGGCGACCGCGACGCCATGGTGGAGGAGGTACTGTGCGAGCTCACCGGTGCCGAAGCCGCCACCGTGGTCAACAACAATGCAGCCGCGGTTTTTTTGCTGCTCAACACGCTGGCCATGCGCAAACAGGTGGTCGTCTCGCGCGGCGAGCTGGTGGAAATCGGCGGCGCCTTCCGCGTGCCGGACATCATGAGCCGCGCCGGCGCCAAACTGGTCGAGGTGGGAACCACCAATCGTACCCACCTGCGCGATTTCGAAGACGCCATCGGGCCGCGCAGCGCGATGCTGATGAAGGTACACGCCAGCAACTATGCGATCCAGGGCTTTACCGCCAGCGTGCCCGAGGCGCACCTGGCGCAGCTCGCGCACGCGCACGAACTGCCCTTCGTGATCGATCTCGGCAGCGGCACGCTCACCGATCTCGCGCGCTTCGGCCTGCCGCACGAGCCGACGCCGCAGGAATCCCTTGCGGCCGGCGCCGACCTGGTCAGCTTCAGCGGCGACAAGCTGCTGGGCGGACCGCAGGCGGGCATCCTGGTGGGGCGCCGCGCGCTGATCCAGCGCATCAAGAAGAATCCGCTCAAGCGCGCGCTGCGCGTCGGCAAACTCACGCTGGCAGCGCTGGAAGCGGTGCTGCGGCTGTACCGCGATCCCGACCGGCTGGCCGATCGTCTCACGGCTTTGCGCCTGCTGACCCGGCCATTCGACGATATCCAGGTCCAGGCCGAACGCCTGCTGCCGGCCCTGCAGCAGGCGCTCGCCGGCTGGCCGGTGAGCGTGGCCACAGCGCCGGCCCTGTCGCAGATCGGCAGCGGCTCGCTGCCGGTTGATCGCCTGCCAAGCTGTGCGCTGGTGGTGAAGCCCGGCACGCGGAAAGGCGGCGTGCTGCAGGACATCGAGGCCGCCCTGCGCGGCTTGCCGGTGCCGGTGATCGGCCGCATCACCGACGGCGCGTTGCGTCTGGATTTGCGTTGTCTGTCCGCCGCGGACGAAGCGGATTTCCTCGGCCAGCTCGCGAAGCTGGCCCCCCACTTAGAGTAAGGAGCCTTTCATGCAACGACGTGATTTCCTGCTGACTTCCGCTGCCCTGGCTGCCGGGGTGGCGTGGCCCGCCAGCCGCGCCATGGCGGCGTTCGACCCCTCTCCCCAGGACGGCTGGCGAACCTTCGACGTCACGCTGCGCGTGGAGGTGCTCAAGCCGGAAGGCGCGACCCGGGTCTGGCTGCCGCTGCCGTCCATGCAGGCACAGGACTGGATCCGCCCGATGGGCAATCTCTGGCAAGGCAACGCCGACAGCGCGCAATTGCTGCACGACCGCGAGCGTGGCGTCGACATGCTCTACGGGGAGTGGGCGGCGGAGGAGAAGCCGGTACTGGAAGTGACCAGCCGTGTCGCCACGCGCGACCGCGCCATCGACCTGGCGCATGCCGCAGCAGTGGCTCCGTTGTCCGCTGCCGCGCGTCGCCGCTATACCCGGGCCACGAAGCTGCTGCCCACCGACGGCATCGTCAGGAAGACGGCGCTCGATATCACCCGCAGTGCAAAGACCGATCAGGGCAAGGCGCGGGCCATCTACGAGTGGGTGGTCGACAACACGGCGCGCAACCCGAAGACGCGCGGCTGCGGACTCGGCGACATTCGCTTCATGCTGGAAACCGGCGACCTGACCGGCAAGTGCGCCGACCTCAATTCCCTCTACGTCGGTCTCGCGCGCGCAGCCGGCTTGCCGGCGCGCGACGTCTACGGCATCCGCGTGGCGGACTCGCGCTTCGGCTACAAAAGCCTGGGCAAGAGCGGCGATATCACCAAGGCCCAGCATTGCCGCGCCGAGGTGTGGCTGAGCGGACACGGCTGGGTGCCGGTCGACCCCGCCGACGTGCGCAAGGTGATGCTGGAGGAACCGCCCGGCGGCCGCGGTCTCACCGACGGCATGGTGGTCGACGTGAGGAAGCGCCTGTTCGGCTCCTGGGAAACGAACTGGATCGCCTACAACACCGCGCACGACCTGCCGCTGCCAGGCTCGCGCCATGTCACGCTGCCCTTTCTGATGTACCCGCAGGCTGAAACCGCGGACGGCATGCTGGACAGCCTGGATGCCGCGAGCTTCAGCTACCGCATCACCTCGAAGGAGCTGTCGATGGGAAGCGCAAGAACTTGAGTCCCCATCAATACCAGGCTCGATTGATGGTCATCGATGCGAAGCGCCGTGCGGTGCGCCAACATCGTCGCCAGGCAACGGCTTGCTGCGTGCTCAAGCGCGTTCGTTCCGGATCAATCGGGGCGCATTCATGATCGTCGGCACCGCCGGGCACATCGATCACGGCAAGACGGCGCTGGTGCAGGCGCTCACCGGCGTCGACACCGATCGCCTCGCGGCCGAAAAGGCGCGCGGCATTTCGATCGAGCTGGGCTACGCCTATCAGCCCCTGGCCAGCGGTGGGGTGCTGGGTTTCGTCGACGTGCCGGGGCACGAGCGCTTCATCCACACCATGCTCGCCGGCGCTGCGGGGGTCGATTTCGCCCTGTTGGTGGTGGCGGCGGACGACGGCATCATGCCGCAGACGCGCGAACATCTTCATATCCTCGATCTGCTGGGAATCCGCCATGGCGCCGTGGCACTGAGCAAGGTCGACCGGGTGGATGCCGACCGGACCGCCGCAGTCGAGAACGACCTGCAGCGGCTGCTGGCCGACACGGTGCTCGCAGGCATGCCGGTGTTCCACGTTTCTGCGGTGAGCGGGCAGGGCATCGATGCCTTGCGCGCGCATCTGCATGCGGCGGCGCAGTCGATGCCGCAACAGGGAAGCGAAGGCGGGTTCCGGCTCGCGGTCGACCGCAGCTTCACGCTCAAGGGAGCGGGCACGGTTGTCACCGGCACCGTGTTTGCCGGCAGCGTTCAGGCCGGCGACGACTTGATGGTGAGCCCCTCGGGCCGGTCGGTGCGGCTGCGCAGTCTGCATGTCATGAACCAGGCTGCGCAGGCGGGTGCAGCCGGGCAGCGTTGCGCGCTCAATCTTGGCGGCGTGGGCAAGGACGAAATCGCGCGCGGTGACTGGATCGTGGCGCCGCGCCTGCATGCGCCGACTGCACGCTTCGACGTGCAACTGACACTCTCGCCGCAGGCGCCCGCGGCCTTGCAGCACTGGGCACCGGTCCACCTGCATCTGGGTGCGGCGCACGTGATGGCGCGGGTGGCGCTGCTGCAAGACGATGTCCTGGTGCCGGGCGGCACGGCGCTGGCCCAACTCGTCATCGCGCATCCGGTCGGCGCACTGTATGGCGACCGCTTCATCGTGCGTGACGGCGATGCGCGCCATACCCTGGGGGGGGGCAGGGTGCTGGACCCGGATGCGCCGGCGCGCAAGCGCAAGACGCCGCTGCGCCTGGCAGAACTCGCTGCCCTGCAAATCCGTGACGTCACGCAGCGGCTGGACGGTTTGCTGGCAGTGGGCGGGCTTGACCTCGACAAGCTGGCCGTACACTGGAACCGCGACGACCTGGCATCGGCATTGCCGCCCGACAGCACGCTTGTCCACACCCACGATGGAAACTGGGCGTTTTCCGCTGCGCACTGGCGCAGCCTGCAGGAAAAGCTGCACGCCGACCTGGCTGCCTTTCACCAGCGCTTCCCCGACGAGTTGGGTCCCGATGTCACGCGTGCCCGGCGGATGTTCATGCCGCGTCTGCCGGCGGCGGCATTCACCGCGCTGGTCGGGGATCTGCTCGCCGTGGGCACGCTGCAGCGCAGCGGTCCGTGGCTGCATCTGCCGACGCACAGCATTGCCCTGACGCGGGAGGAGGAAGCGCTGTATCAACGCGTGCATCCCTGGTTGGCAGAAGCCGCGTTCGACCCACCCTGGGTGCGCGACCTCGCCAGGCGTGCGGGGCGCGACGAGGCGTCGATGCGGCACCTGCTGCAGAAACAGGCGCGCCAGGGTAAGCTGTACCAAGTGGTGCGCGACCTGTTTTACCTGCCCGAACGCGTGGCGCAACTGGCCGCGCTGGTGCAGGAACTGGAGCATCGTGCCGGTGAGACCCGCGCCGCAGAATTCCGCGATCGCAGCGGGCTCAGCCGCAAGCGCGCGGTGCAGGTTCTGGAGTTTTTCGACCGGGTGGGCTACACGCGCCGCGTGCGTGAAGCCCACCGGCTGCGCAATGCGGACATGTTCGGCAGCGAGGAACATGCCGTTTGAACTGGAAGGGAAGCGTGCCTGGTGGTGCGGCCGGACTTCAAATCCGGTTGGGGGTGTCAGTCGCTCCCGGGTGGGTTCGACTCCCACTCCCTTCCGCCATTTCTTTGCTGGCTGGGCGGGCTGGCGTTGACCGCAGCGGGCCCAGCCTGTCTTGCAAATTAAATTTCCGTCAGGGTGCGGAACACGTCGTTGAAAGACACCTCGTTGTTGCGGACAAAGCAGGCTGTATCGCCGGCTCCGCACACGGATAGTTCGTCGCCCGCCATCATCCAGCCGCGCGGCGGCCAGCCCTCGGCGCCGGAGAGCGACATGAGCATATCGCTGTTGTGGTGGACAAAACGCCCATTGGCGTGGCACAACTCGGCGGCCAGTTGCGTGTCGACCTGATCCAGGTGACCCGCAGCCTCCGCCAGGGTTCCATCGTCATAAAAGCGCAGGGCGGCGACGACCCCCTTGAGCAGGAACAGACTCTCCAATTCCAACATGGTCAATCCTCCTTCTGCTTCTGCCGAATTCAGGCGGCGGCATTGAGCAGCCGGTACGCCGCGTCGTAATCGAAGTCCTGCCTGCGGGCCAGGACCGCGGTGCCGTCCATGCCCATGATCACGTGGTCGATCGTCATCACGGTAAAGCCGCGTTCCGGCAGAAATCCCTGCTGGCCGGTCAATTTTGTCCATCCCGTCGCCTGCATGCGGTAGATCGCCATATTGGTGGCGCACATCTGCGCGATCATCTCTGCAAAATCGCGCGTAAGGTCACCGCGCGTCTGGCCGAGCTCGCCGGTGCAGGAAAATTCGATCGCGCCATATGCCCCTGGCAAGGACATCAGTTCATCCAATGCTGACATTCGACTCTCCTTATTCGCCCGGTTCGGTGAAATCAAGTTTCGCCGATTCCGTCATGGTCTTGATCATCTGATTGAACGAGGCTTGCCGCCCCTGAACGATGCACGCACTGTCGTGTATCGTGACGACGGCCATTTCAGGTCCCCACGTCATCCAGCCGAAACAGCGCTCCCATCCCGACTGGTTCGCCATGCGATCGAGCATGCGGCCCTGCATCTCCAGTGTCATCGTGACAGCTGCGCACAAATTCGCCATTTCCCCCGCCTCGGCGTCGCTCAGTGTTCCTTCGGACTCTTCCAGGAAACCTTTTCGCGAAAAGAGGTCGGCGGCGACCACGCCCGGCAATTTCAGTAATTCGGATGTTCTCGACATGACACCCCCGCTGGAAATTCGCTTCTTTCTGAATGTTAGAGTGGATCAGGAAAAAGAAAATCGGATATTTCCAGTTTAGCCCGGGTTTTTGAATTTCCAGTTCCCGTTGGGCGCCTACGTGTCAATGCCGAGCGCGTCGGGCTTCTCGTCGGCCGCAAGCGGCTCCTCGGTGTCCAACTGGTACTGCAGCACGGCGAGGTCGGCTTCGGATGCGTCATTGCCTGCGTGCGACCGCTGGACGATGCGTTCGCGCAGGGTGGCGACCGGTACGGCAAAGTCCAGAATGCGAAATGCGGCGCTGCGGCCATGCGCCACTTCACGTACCAGGTCGCGCTGCCAGCGCGCGGTGAAGGTGGCGTCGACGATGACGGGCCAACCCGCGTCGAGCAGCTGGCCGGCGAGCACGGCCAGGCGGTCATAGGTTTGCCGGGTGGCATCGGCGGTGTAGAGGTGTTGCGCGACGCCGCTGCCGCTTTGCGCCAGGGCAGCGAGTCCGGCCAGACGCTTGCGTTCGATATCGGAGCGCAGGCGAATGGCGCCGCGGCTCTGCATCAGTTTTCGGGTGACGGTCGTCTTGCCGGAGCCCGACAGACCGTGGGTGATGTCGAGGCGGACGGGCGGGAGGCACGTCAGCGACGTCGCAAGTTGCAGCAGGGCGCGCACCTCGGCCAGCGCAGCGTCGTGTTCGGGGCCGACGGTCTGGCCGGTGCGGATGGCGGCGACCTTGGCGCGCACCAGCGCGCGATACACCGCGTAATAGCGCAGGAGAGCGATCCCTGGGTAGTCGCCGGTCTGCTCCAGCCAGACGTTGAGGAACAGCCACGCCCAGTCGGCGTGGCCGCGTTGCAGCAGGTCCATGTAGCAGAACGCGATCTCGGACTGGATGTCGATCCAGCGCAGCTCGGGGTTGAATTCGATGCAGTCGAACACCAGCAACTGCTCGTCGACCCAGGCGAGGTTGCCGAGATGGAGGTCGCCGTGGCATTCGCGCACGAAGCCTTCGCGCTTGCGTGCGGCCATCAGCGGGACGAGGCGGGCGTGCTCGGCTTCACTCCAGCGCTGCAGGGTGTCGAGCTGCTCGCGGTCGGCGGGATCGTCGAGGCGCGCTGCGATCTGTGTGAAGTTCTGTGCCACCGGCTTCCAGATGGCGTCGGGGCTGCCCCAGGGGCTGTCTTCCCCGGTGTGTGCGCAGCCCGCGAGATGGAAGCGGGCGAGGGTGGCGGCGATGGCTTCGACGTGTCGTGCGGTCAGTCCGCCTGCGGCCTCAAGGCGGTCGAGGGTGGCGTCCGCCGGGAACTGGCGCATCTTGACGGCATACTCGAATGTCGCGCCGCTGCCGTTGATGCGTGGGGCAGCCGGGGTGCCGGTGATGGGGACGACGTCGAGATAGATGTCCGGTGCCAGCCGCCGATTGAGCCGGACTTCGTCGCGGCAGGCACGCAGACGCTTGGCGAGGCTGCTGAAATCGAGGAAGCCGAGGTTCAGCGGCTTCTTGATCTTGTAGGCGAATTCGCCGGTGAGCAGAACGTGGGAGATATGGGTTTCGATCACCTGCACCGGCCCGGCCGCATGATCGTAGCAGGCCGGATCGCGCAGGCTCCGGATCAGGTCGGCCGTGCCAAGTTCCGGGTCGGAATCTGCATTCATGCCTGCGCGTCCGGAGGGACAGGGGCTTTACAACTGCCGCGCGTAGTCTTCCAACTGGCGTTTGGCGGCGTCGAAGGCATCACGCAACGCAACGTAGACGTCCTCGTTCTCCTGCTTGTCCACGACGATTTCCGAGCCGGGCACGCCAAGGTCAATGCGGATGTTGAACGGCTTGCCCTGCTGCTGATGCTTGGCCGGCTGCTCGACCACGACCCGGCAGCTGATGATGTCGGCAAAAACCTGTTCGAGTTTATCGGCCTTGTCGCGGATGTGCGCGTCGAGGGCGTCGGAGTGGGGGATGTCGCGGAAGGTGATTTGAAGCGGGGTTTTCATGATGACTCCGTTGGGTTGGGATGGAGGCAGGTGGCCTGCCTCCGCTTACATCTTCGGGTGGCCTTCCTGGACGTACTGCTTTTCACGCTGCTCCTGGCAGACGATGCAGCGTTTCGCAGTCGGGTAGGCCATCAGGCGGGGAAACGTGACCTCATCGCCGCAGTCGATGCAGACGCCATATTCATCGTTCTTGATGCGCTGCAACGCGGCTTCGATGTCGCGCATCGCGTCGATATGGCGATCCAGGATCGACAGGTTGTAATCTGCCAGCGCGTTGGCCAGCGATTCGTCACCGGCGTCGCCCGGCTCGCTGTTGAGCAGGTCGATGCGATGCTGGTTGCCCGAGTTTTCAAGCTCTTCGCGCACTTCGAGCAAAAGCGTCTGGTAGTTCTCCTTCAGTTTTCGGGCAAGCTGGTCGAGTTGGGATTGGCTGAGTACGGACATCGAACCTCCTGTGTTGGTTTGTGGTTGACCAAAGTGCCTGCTATTGGGAGAGGATAGCAATATCCCATTTGGTTGGCGACCGGCAGCTGCCGCCGAGCGAATGCGGCGCGCCGACCAGAATGCGTCCTGTTTGGCGTGATTTGGGTCAGGCAGCGGGCGGGCGCCTACATCGCCTGGCGCAGGGCCTCGATGACCCGGCAACGGAAGTCACGCCATTGCTGCGGTTGATTCGAGACGTGTTTTTGATTGATTTCGAGCTCGATGCCGACATACGCGTCGGCCGGGAAGCAACGACGCAGGTAGGCGGTGAAGCCATCGGATTTTCCGGTGTACGGGTAATTGCGACGTATTTTCCAGCCACGCATCAGAGACCTGAGCTGGAGCTGCCAGCGACGGCATAGTTCGACCTCGCCGGCTCGCGCCGGGTCGTACAGGAGGCCGACATCGGCGTCGCGGATCCGGCCGTCGAGCTCGGGGGTGAAGCTGTGGGAGGACAGGTGGACCACCCGCATGCCCCGCGCAATCGCCTCGCGGATATGCGTTTCCGCCGCGCTGCGGTAGGGCAGGTAATGGCGTTCCAGAATCTCCTGGCGCACTGACGGGGGCGCGCTGCGCGTGGCAACGGAGTAGAGGCGCGGATGGCCCAGGCTGCGGTTGAGCTCGATCAGCAGGCGGCTGGTGGTGGAGACGAACAGGGGCGCCTCCAAGGCCCCGGCCAACGCCTCGGCCATGACGAGTGCGCCGGGATCGTAGCCGCGGTGGGAGGCCAGCAGGTCCTCAAGGCCTGCAAACAGGTGCCGGTAGCGCGCCGGGATACGATTCCCGCCATGCTCGCAGGTGATCAGGTAGTGATCGCGCCGGGCCAC
>JBLMYH010000231.1:0-7153 GCA_050258175.1 Hyphomicrobiaceae bacterium | reverse complement strand
GACGCGTACGCCGAAGGCCTCGATCAGCCGGCAGTCCGCAGGCACGAAATCACCTTCCTCCAGCAGCACGATGTCGCCCGGCACGAGGTCGCCGGCGAGGATCTGCCGGGTCTCGCCGTCGCGAACGGCCTTGACCTGCTGCGGAAGCAGCTGGCGCAGCGCGGCAACCGCGCGCTCGGCCTTGAATTCCTGCCAGAAAGCGAAAATACCGTTGATCAGAATGACGCAGACGATGGCGACACCCAGCCGCACCATGCCCTGTCCGGGATCGACGGCTTCGGCGAAAAACGCCAGCGCGGCCGCCAGCCACAGGATCAGCGCGAAGAAATGGGTGAATTCCCGGGCAAAACGCAGCAGCTGGTGCTCGCGCGCCACTTCCTCGAGGTGGTTGGGGCCGAATTCCGCCAGGCGCCGCCGCGCCTCGACTGCGTCCAGGCCGGAGGCCTCCGTACGGAGACTGGCGAGGGACTGCTCAGCGGTGAGGCTTTGTATGTGCACGGCGGAAGGCGACAGGCAACTGCTTATGCAGCATAGTGCAGCGCGCCGTCGTGGCGTCGACGCCTCACTTCACCCGTCCCAGAGAAACCCTGAATGCCTCAAGCCTGGCCTCGTAGTCCGCAGCCTCCCCGTAGTCGAGGAAATGCGGATAGCGGGAGTGGGTGCCGAGTATCCTGCGCGCGTGCTTGATCGGGCAGAAATACTGCTCGGGCCGGGCCACGATCTCATACACATAGGCGATCAGCCCGCCGGCATAGGCGCAATAGCTGCAATGAAATTTCTCGATGAAATTCAGGTATTCGAGGTGCTGCCGGTCCAGCACGATGTAGCTGGATCGGCTAACCCTCGCAACCCCGTAGATGGAAAAACATGCCGCCTGGTACACGGTGACGAAGAGATCCAGGATGAGCAGGGGAATGATCATGCTGTAGATGACCGGACCGGTGATCAGGTTCTGCGGCCGGTTGGTGACCAGCCAGCGGAGAAAACCGGTCTTGAGCCGGCGATGCGCCTGCTTGGCGGCGTATTCGAACTCGACGCGCTTGCCCCTGATCTCGAACAGCGCACTGGTCTCCTGCTCGTGCAGCGCCTCGCGCAGATCCGCTTCGAGGGCGGCCATTTGTGTCAGCAAATGATGGATTCGGTCGTTCATGCGCCCTCCGTCGGCGGCAAGCGTGCAGTGGGCCATCGACCGGCAGGCGATCAGCGTCAGCCTGCCCGGCCGCGCAGCATCGCCACATTAGCCGGCTCGCAGGGAGATTGTGCGGCGCGCGCAACAGGACACGCCGGTCTTGAATTGGCCGGATTCGGGTCTAAATTGAGGACATGGTTGTAATAGCGACCAGCGTTCGATATCAGACAACTGTTGCATAGGAGAAAAGTCATGGCCAACCTCACCCGTTACGATCCTTTCAATCTTGCCCGCATCGATCCATTCGGCGACTTGGATGACTTATTCAAGGGCTTTTTCGTACGCCCGGTCGCGTTCGAAGGCCAGTCGCAGATGCAGATCAAGATGGATCTGAAGGAGGATGACAACGCCTATACGGTGCATGCCGACATCCCCGGGGTCAAGAAGGAGGACATCCACGTCACCATCGAAGGCAATCAGGTTTCGATCAGTGCCGAGTCGAAGTCGGAAAAGGAAGAGAAGAAGGGCGAAAAGGTCCTGCGCTCGGAGCGCTACTACGGCAAGGTCGCGCGCAGTTTCACGCTGGCCCATGATGTCGACGAGGCCAAGGCCCAGGCCAAATACAGCGATGGCGTGCTGGAACTGACGCTGCCGAAGAAGGCTGCCACAGCGACCAAGAAACTCGCGATCCAGTAATCCCCTCCCCTGAGCGAAAGCAGGCGGCGTCCTAATCGGGTGCCGCCTTTTTTTCATGCCGTCGCGTCGTCCGACGTTCGCCCGGACGCAGGCTACCATTCAGCCTTGCCTTTCCGTTTCGATCGGGTCGCCCATGGAAATCCTGCTCCTCACCGTACTGATCGTGTTGAACGGCGTGTTCGCCATGTCGGAGATTGCGCTGGTGACGGCGCGCCGCGCCCGCCTCGCGCGGCTGGCCGACGAGGGCGACGTCTCGGCGGCGGCGGCCGTCCGCTTGCACGACGACCCGACGCGTTTCCTGTCGACGGTGCAGGTCGGCATCACCTCGATCGGCATCCTCAACGGCATCATCGGCCAGGCCGCGCTGGCCGGGCCACTGGCGCACTGGCTGCAGACGCTGGGCGTGCCGGTCGAAGCGAGCCATCTCAGCGCCACCGCGCTGGTGGTGATCATCATCACCTATGTCACGATCGTGATCGGCGAGTTGGTGCCCAAGCGCATCGGCCAGATCGACCCCGAGCGCATGGCCTGCCGGCTCGCCCGGCCGATGCAGCTGCTGGCATCGCTGACCCGGCCGTTCGTGCGCCTGCTGTCGGCGTCCACCGATGCGCTGCTGCATCTGTTCGCCCGGCGTTCGTTCGCCCGTGAGGACATCATCGAGGAAGAAATCCATGCCCTGCTGGAGGAAGGCTCGGATAGCGGAGAGATCGAACAGCAGGAACGCGAGATGGTGCGCAACGTGTTCCGCCTCGACGACCGCCCGATCGAGTCGCTGATGACGCCGCGTGCCGACATCGTCTACCTCGATACCACGCTGCCGCTGGCAGAGAACCTGCGACGCGTGGCCGAATCGGAGCACACGCGCTTCCCGGTCTGCCGCGACGGGCTCGACGACGTGCTGGGCATTCTCAGCACCAAGCAGCTGCTGGATGCGATGCTGGCGGGCGCGCCGCCCGGGCTCTCCGGCCCGCTGCTGCCTGCCGTGTTCGTTCCGGAACGCCTCACCGGGCTGGATCTGCTGGAGCAGTTCCGCGCATCCGACAGCCACCTGATGCTGGTGATCGACGAATATGGCGAGATCAACGGCCTCGTCACGCTGCAGGATGTGCTGGAGGTGGTAACCGGTGAATTCAAGCCGCGTCGGCAGGAGGAGGCGTGGGCCGTACAGCGCGAGGACGGTTCCTGGCTGCTCGACGGCCTCATCCCCATCCCCGAACTCAAGGACCGGCTGGGCCTGAAAACCGTGCCCGAAGAGGACAGGCCGCGCTACCACACGCTGAGCGGGCTGGTGATGTGGCTGTCCGGACGGTTGCCGCAGACCGGCGACGTGATGACCTGGGAAAACTGGCGGCTGGAAGTCGTCGACCTCGACGGCAAGCGCATCGACAAGGTGCTCGCCACGCCGCTTGCGCCCGCAGAGGACAGGCAGCCGGACGCGCCTGCCGGGCCCGCAGCCTGACACCGTCGAGATTCGACCTGCCTATTCGGTGGGGACCACGACCGGCCTATCCCGATAAGGGTAGTTCTTCAAGCGCGTGTCGGCGCGCGCGTGTGGCTTGGAGAGGACCTTGGCCGGATCGATCCAGTCCTCCCATTTGAAGTCTTCGATGATCTTGGCCTGATAGCTCGCTTCCAGCGGATGCTCGAGGATGTCGTTGATATGGGCCCATTGCTGATAGCGCATGAGATCGACCTGGTAAGGCGTCGGCTTGCCGCCGGATTTTTTCACCACGGCCTTGAGCGCCTCCACCTCCTGCATGCTGACCCTGGGTTGCCAGGACACCTTGCCGGGCAGCACGACCGGCTCGCCGGGGATGTTGTTGATGCCTTCCTTCCACGTCGCCAGCACAGCGACTTTCGTGTCTTCCCGGTACAGAACGATGGCATGGCTGTAGCGCTTGTCCTTGAAGAAGCCCAGATTGCCGTATTGCAGCCGCGCGCCGGTGAGGAAGGCCACGGCGTCCGACCAGCAAGGCGATTCGCCGCTGATGCCCCACAACACGCTGCGATCAATGATGCCGTCCGGAAACAATATCCTGAACGCCACCCAGGCTGCATTCGCCGCATGGGTCGTGCCTTCGCAGTCGTGGCCATGGAAGCGCACCAGGTCCTTCAGCGTGACCGGATAGGTGTACGGATAATAGCGGCCCTGCGTGCCTTGCGTGGCCAGCATCTCGAAAACGGGTGCATAGGGTTTGGCGGCCATCGACGCATACCAAGTCGGGTTGCGATCGGGGGCTTCGACTCCGGTTTCGATGAAGATCGTTTCGCCTTCCTTGTAGGTGGGCTCCGCAGCCTCGGCCCCGGCCGCGCAAAGAAACACGCCCAAGGCCCACACGCCTGGCTGGAAAAATGTGCGCATGATTTTTCACCCCTTCCTGGTTGCGGACGACGCTTTCGACCACCGTCTGCGTTTCAGACCCGATCAGGCCTTTTCGCCCTGTGCCACGAGCAGACCTCCCCAAGGC
The DNA here is from genome assembly GCA_050258175.1 of Hyphomicrobiaceae bacterium. Taxonomy (GTDB): domain Bacteria; phylum Pseudomonadota; class Gammaproteobacteria; order Burkholderiales; family Thiobacillaceae; genus Thiobacillus. The sequence continues at coordinate 2,860 of JBLMYH010000231.1, read as the reverse complement.
AGCGCGGCGGGTGCGCCGTGTTCCAGCAGTCTGGCCCAGGATGTTCCGGAAGGCAGAAAGATGGCCGAGCGCACGGTCAGCTTACGCACAGGCAATCCCGAAAACAGCCTCCGCACTTCACGGGCGGTATGCCAGCGCGCACCCTCGTAGGCGCCGCGTCCGCCTTCTTTACCTTTCTCCCTGTATAGCAGAGTGGACCGGTTGAGCCAGCCGATGGCAAAGCGGCGGCGCGCCACGCGCACGACCTCGGCCACGGCCTGCCGTTCGTCGTCAATAAAGCAAAGTGCGGCGATGGACAGCACATGGTCGAAGCTGGCGTCGGCGAACGGCAGGTCGCGCGCATCGCCTTCCACCCAGCTCAGTTCCGGGCTGCTATGGGCACGCGCGTAATCCAGCCAGTGCGAATTCGGGTCGAGCCCCGTCGCGACAAGATCGTCAGCCGCGGCGCGACGGGTGAACCAGCCGGTGCCGCTGCCGACGTCGAGCAGGCTGTCGCCTGCCTGCGGCGCAAGCAGGCGCGAAGCCAGCGCGTATTCTGTTTCGCCGATCCAGCGGCCGCGCGCGGTGGCATACCAGGCGTCGTAGCCGGCCGGATCCACGCTGGGTCAGTGGCCTGCGGTCTGGCTGGCACGCGCGTAAGCCTCGAAGCCGCCCTTCTTCTTCCAGCCTTCGAAGCCGTCCTGCAGCACCTTGACGTTGTCGTAGCCCAACAGACGCAGCGCGAACACCGCCTGCGCGGACAGCGAGCCGGAGTTGCAGTACACCACCACCAGGCGGTCGCGCGGCAACTCGGCACGCCGCGCCACCGCCTGCCGCCACTCGATGTTGACCGCGCCGGGGATGTGTTCCTTCGCGTATTGCGCGGCGTCGCGCGCATCGACGACGAAGACCTTCTTCCAGTCGTCGGCCGGGATCTGTTCCGGCCAGATCAGGCTGCTGCCGTACTCGGCGAAGTCCATGTAGCCGGACAGCGCGTCGACCACGGCGGGGCTGTCTTCCGCCCGGGCGGGCGCGGCCAGTATGACGAGGCCGGCGATCAGAACGCCGAGCCTGATCGTGTGAAGGGTTTTGCTCATGGAAATTCGTTTGCCGGATTGAGCCGCGGGTGGGTTTCCTCGCAGACCATCAGGACGATGAGGCCCGAGACGAACATCGCGCCGGCGGTGAACCAGAAGCCCGCCTCGATGCCACCGGCCAGCGCGGCCACCGCGCCCAGCAGCAGCGCGCCGATGCCGTAGCCGAGGTCGCGCCAGAAGCGGTAGATGCCGATGGCCGAGCCGCGCCAGTTGGGATGGGCGATGTCGGAGACGGCGGCGGACAGCGTGGGGTACAGGAGCGCCATGCCGAAGCCCATCACGGCGGCGGCGAACGACCACCACAGTTCGCCGTCGCCCAGCAGGACCAGGGCAACCCCGCTGCCGCACAGCCACATGCCCCAGACGATCGGGCGCTTGCGGCCGACGCGGTCGGACAGGTGGCCGGTGAAGAACTGCAAGATGCCCCAGACGAAACCGTACACGCCAACCACCCAGCCGATGCCGGGCAGGGACAGCCCGCGCTGATGCAGGTAGACCGGGAAGAACACCCATACCAGCGCATCGACGAACTTCTCCACGAGGCCGGCCTGGCTGATCGACGCCATGCGCGCATCGCGCCACGACATCAGGGTGAACACGTCCCAGGTGCCGGGCTTGTCCCCGATGTTGGCGGGGTAGCGCGGCTGCGGGCCGCTCGTCTGCCCGGCCGCGTGCTTCCTGCCTTCGGCGTGCGCCCACGGCAGGGTGTCCTTGATCCACAGCAGCGTCAGCAGCCCGGCCAGCAGGATGACGGTGAGACCGAACAGCATCAGCCCTTGGCGCGGCCCGAAGGCGGTGGCCATATAGCCGGTGACGATGCCTGCCACGGCGACGCCGAAGTAACCGGAGAACTCGTTGAGGCCGATCGTGAGGCCGCGCTGGTTGGCGGTGGTGAGATCGAGCTTGGACGTCTGCGTCATCGACCAGGTGAGACCCTGGTTCACGCCCAGCAGCACCGTCGCCGCCACGATCCAGTTCCAGTTCGGCGCGTAGAGGATCATGAAGGGCATCGGCAGCGCTGCCAGCCAGCCGATGAACAGCACCTTCTTGCGCCCCATGCGTTCGGACAGGCGGCCGGCGACGAAGTTGAGCGTGCCCTTGACGAAGCCGAAGGCGGTGACGAAGGCCATCAGCATCATGAACGAGCCCTTGGCCACGCCGAACTCGGTTTCTGCGAGTGCCGGCACCACGGTGCGGAACATGCCGATCGTGAGGCCGACCAGAAATACCTGCACCAGCTGATGCGAGAACTGGGCGAAATTATGGCGGATGCCATAGCGGTATTCCGCCATGCCTTGAGCAAGCGACATCTCAGCGCCCCAGGTTGAAGGCGACCATGCGGTCCATTTCCGCGGGGCGCGGCGGGATCGACTCGGTCAGCGCGGCGACGAATTCGTCGCGGCCCATCGCCAGCATCGGGTTCCAGCGCTTCTCGAAGCCAATCGTCGACATCGGCTTGCCCGACATGCCGGCGCCGCAGGCGCTGCCCGAGGTGTGACCGGGATAGAGCTCGACCTCGGCCGGCAGCGTCAGCAGGCGCTGGTGCAGGGTGTCGTAGATCTGCCCCGCCATCTCGGTTTCCTTGCCGGCGAGGTCGGGCCGGCCGGCGCTGCCGACGAACAGCGTGTCGCCGGTGAGCACGAACCAGGGGGCCTCGGCGCGGCGCTTGTCGGTCACCAGCAGGGAGATCGAATCCGGGGTGTGGCCGGGGGTGTGCAGCTCGTCGACGAAGACGTTGCCGACCTCGATGCGCTGGCCGTCCTTCAGCGCCGTGAACGGATAGT
>JBLMYH010000230.1:0-5119 GCA_050258175.1 Hyphomicrobiaceae bacterium | reverse complement strand
ACATGCTGCAGAACCATCTGATGCAGTTGCTCACGGTCGTTGCGATGGAGCCGCCACCCGCGCTCGAAGCGGATGCGCTGCGCGATGAGAAGGTCAAGGTGCTGCGCTCGATCCGGCCGATCGCCAAGCGCGCGGTTCATGCCCACGCAGTGCGGGGCCAGTATGCGCGTGGCAGCGTGAACGACCAGGTGGTGCAGGGGTATCAACAGGAAGACAATGTCGAGCCGAACTCGATCACCGAAACCTTTGTCGCTGCCAAGTTCTACATCGACAACTGGCGCTGGCGCGGCGTGCCGTTCTATCTGCGTACCGGCAAACGCATGCCGCGCCAGACCTCGATGATCGCGATCCGCTTCCGTCATCCGCCGCAGCAGCTGTTCCGCGAGACGCCACTCGAGTCGATTGCGCCGAACTGGGTGCTGCTGAGCATCCAGCCGGAAGAGTCGATGCATATGGAAATCCATGTCAAACAGCCCGGCCTCGACATGGACACGCGGGTGATGCAGATGAACGCAAGCTTCCTGAAAACCGACGAGCAGACGCTCGATGCCTACGAGACCCTGCTGCTCGACGTGATCGAGGGTGACCGCTCGCTGTTCATCCGTTTCGACGAAGTGGAATGGGCATGGCAGGTTGTGGATCCCATCCTCAAGAATTGGGCAGTCGAGCGCGAATTCATCCCGACCTATCCCGCGGGTTCCTGGGGGCCGGTCGGGGCGAACCGGCTGTTCGACAGCGACGACCAGACCTGGCGTAACGAAGTATGACGCTGCCTGAGTGGCGGGTGTTCGGTGATGCCGACAGCCTGATGGCTGCACTGGTCGATGCGCTGTGCGCCGAAGCCGCCGCCGCCATCGCCGCGCGCGGGGCATTCCACCTGGTGCTGGCGGGCGGCAACACGCCGCGCGCCCTGTATCGCGCGCTGGCTGACCGGCAGGCCGGCGATGCGCGCTGGCACCTGTGGTACGGCGACGAGCGCTGCCTGCCTGCGGATCATCCCGACCGCAACAGCGTCATGATCGAGTCGGCCTGGCTTGCCGCATCGCCCATCCCACCCGCTAACCGACGCCCGATTCCGGCCGAGCGCGGCGCGCCCGAAGCTGCATCGATCTACGCCGGCTGGCTGAACGGCGTGGGCGATTTCGATGTGGTGCTGCTTGGCATGGGTGAAGACGGCCACACGGCCAGCGTGTTTCCGCGGCATGACTGGGGTGGCGCGCCAGACAGCGCTGATGTGCTGGCCGTGCAGGGTGCACCCAAGCCGCCGCCCGAACGTGTGAGCCTCTCGGTGGCGCGGCTGAATCGCAGTCAATGCGTCTGGTTTCTGATCACCGGTTCTGGCAAGCGACACGCATTGCGCCGCTGGGCCTGGCACGAGCCGCTGCCGGTGGCCGCCGTGCACGGCCGGCGGCAAACCGTCGCCTGGGTCGATGCCCTGGCGTGGCCGGCGGACGACTGATCAGGCATCGATGTCGGGTTCCTCGGCCCTCGCGCGGGCAGGCTTCGCCGCAGCCGTCGCGAGCATCGCTTGGCGCGAGGCCGGCGTTTCCAGGCTGATGCGGCCGAGCGTGCCGCTGCGGTAATCGGTCAGCAGGATCATTGCGGCCTTTTCCAGATCGAGGTCGCCACCGCGCCCCTTCAGGATGCAGCCGCGCTTTTTTGCCACGGCCTCCAGCACCCCGGTCGCGTCGAGGCCTTCCAGCGAAAAACCGTAGCGTGCCTTCAACAGCGCCGGATAGCGTTCGAGCAGAATGCCGGCGAGAAAAATCGCCACCTCCTCGTCGATCACCGCATTGCGACCGATCGCGTGGCTGGCCGCCAGCATGAAGCCGTCGGCGTCGTGCTCGATTTTCGGCCACGTCATTCCCGGCGTGTCGACCAGGGTCAGGCGCGGCGTGAGATTGATGCGCTGCTGTGACTTGGTCACCGCCGGTTCGTCGCCGACCGCCGCGACGCGGCGTTTGACCCAGGTGTTCATCAGCGTCGACTTGCCGACGTTGGGGATGCCCATGATCATCAGCCGCAGCGGCTTGATCGGATCGTTGCGGTGCGGCGCCAGCTTCTGCGCCAGCGCCGGCAGCTTCGCCACGTCGCCCGGCTTCTTGGCGGAAATCGCCACCGCCAGCACGCCGGGCTGCCTGTTGTAGTAATCCAGCCAGGCGCGGGTGGCCTCAGGGTCGGCAAGGTCGACCTTGTTCAGAAGCTTGAGACAAGGCCGCTGCCGGAAGTGGCGCAGCTCGTGGATCATCGGGTTGCTGCCGGCTTCCGGCAGGCGCGCATCGAGCACCTCGACCACCACGTCGATCTGCGCCATCGTCTCCGCGGCCTTCTTGCGCGCGGTGGTCATGTGACCGGGGAACCACTGGATCGCCATGATGTGCGGGTGTCTGGTAAAGGGGCGTGATTATCGCATCAGTGCGGCATCAGCCGCCGCCACCGCCGCTGCCCACGCCATGCGCCGCCTGCAGCACCAGTGCATCGAAGTCGGCGGCACTCATCAGCCCGCGCTCGGCGACGATGTCGCGCACCGGTCTCCCCGACTTTTCAGATTCCTTGGCGATCCCGGCGGCCTGGTTGTAGCCGATCTGCGTGTTGAGCAGGGTGGCGAGCGCGACGCTCTGGTGGATGAAGAAGGCGCAGCGTTCGCGGTTGACGACGATGCCCTTGAGGTTCCTTTCGGTGGCGGCGTTCATCGCGTGGGTCAGCCAGTCCATCGCGTCGAACAGTGCGCTGCCCAGTGCCGGCATCATCACGTTGAGTTCCATCTGCCCGGCCTGCACCATGTAGGACACCGCGGCGTCCTGCCCCAGCACCTGGAAGCAAACCTGATTGAGCATCTCGAACATCACCGGGTTGACCTTGCCCGGCATGATGGAAGAGCCCGGCTGCACCGGCGGCAATTGGATCTCGCCGAGGCCGGTGCGCGGGCCGGAGGCCAAGAGGCGCAGGTCATTGGAGACGCGGGTGAGCTCCAGCGCGAGGTTGCGGATTTCGCCGGACAGCCGTGCCAGGTCGTTCATCGACTGCATCTGCGCGACCAGCTGGCCGACGCGGATCGGCTCGCCGGTGAGCTTCGCCAGTTCGGCGGCGACGCGCGCCGGATAGTCGGGCGAGGTGTTGAGGCCGGTGCCGGCGGCGGAACCGCCCAGGCCGATCTCGCACAGCGCCGGGCGCACGGCGTCGAGCGCCGCGGCGCAGCGGCTGAGCGTCCAGGCGTAGCCGGCGAATTCCTGGCCCAGCGTGGTCGGCACCGCGTCCTGCAGGTGGGTGCGGCCGGACTTCACGGTGTCCTTCTCGCGTTCGGCCAGGCGGCTGAATTCAGCGGCCATCGCATGTACCGCAGCGGTCAGGCGCGGCAGTTTGGCCAGCACCGCGAGGCGGATCGCGGTGGGGATGGTGTCGTTGGTCGACTGCCCCATGTTGACGTCGTCGTTGGGGTTGACCGGCTTGTAGCTGCCCTTTTCGCCGCCCAACGCGACGTTGGCGAGGTTGGCGATGACCTCATTGCTGTTCATGTTGTGGCTGGTGCCGGCACCAGCCTGGAAGCGGTCGACCACGAACTCGTCGATGTGCCGACCGGCGAGGATTTGTTCGCAGGCGGCGACGATGGCGTCGCGCTTCTGTTCGTCCAACCAGCCAGGCTGGCAGTTGGCGCGCGCCGCTGCGAGCTTGATTTGCACGTGCGCTAGTACGAAATCCTTATCCGGAAGGCGGCCGGAAATGGGAAAATTAGCGACGGCACGGGCTGTTTGCGCGCCGTACCAGGCATTCGCGGGAACCTGGACTTCGCCAAGCGAGTCCTTCTCGATGCGGAATTCATTCATGATGGTAAAACCAATGCAGACGTTGCAAAGAGGTCGATTTTATCCGATATGGCTGGCCGGGCTCCTGCTGGCGCTGGTGGCATCGTGGGCGCAGGCTGGCGGGTTCAAGTTGACCGATACCGAGGGCAAGGTCCACACGCTGGCGGGCTACAAGGGCAAGTGGGTGCTGGTGAACTTCTGGGCAACCTGGTGCCCGCCCTGCCAGGAGGAAATTCCCGACCTGATCGCGCTGCACGAAAACAAGAAAAACAATCTCGTCGTTATCGGCATCGCCATGGATTATCGCAATGCTCAGCAGGTGACCGATTTCGCAGAAGGTCTGCTGGTCGATTACCCGATCGTGCTGGGTAACGCACAGGTGGCTGGCCAGATCGGGCCGATAGAAGGCTTGCCGACCACCTATCTCTATAACCCTGATGGTAAAATGGTCGCCCAGCAAGTGGGGGCGATTACCCGCGAATCGGTGGAAAGCTTCATCGCCAGGAAAGAGCCGCGCAGCAAAAAATAGACCGGTCTGCGGGCTGAGGAAACATCATGCGTCAACTGTTCATCGCGTTTTTCATGTTGTTTGCCGCATCCGCACAGGCAGAGACACGCGACCCCGGCAGCTATTTCTTCCAGCCGAAATTCGGGGATTTTCAGGCCGAACTCCAGGCGGCCAGGCAGCAGGGCAAGAAGGGCATTTTCCTGTTCTTCGAAATGGACGACTGCCCGTTCTGCGCACGTATGAAAAGCACTATCCTCAACCAGTCTGACGTTCAGGACGCCTACCGTGCGTTGTTTCTGCTGTATCCCATCGATGTCAACGGCGATACGCAGATGACCGACTTCCAGGGCAGGCACACCACCGAAAAGGCTTTCGCACTCGCCAACCGCGTTCGTGCCACGCCAACGATGCTGTTCTTCGGCCTTGACGGCAAGCTGGTTACGCGCTACGTCGGCCCCACCAAGGACATGGCCGAGTTCCTGCTGCTCGGCAAGTATGTGGCCGACGGCGCCTATGCGACCGAACCCTTTACCAAATACAAGCAAGGCAAATGAGGCGCGCGGCGTGGGTCGCGTTGCTGGCGGGGGCGCTGTCCGGCACGGCATCCGCCGAACCGCTGACGCTGGAGGCGGCGCTGGCAAGCGTGGCGGCGCCACACCCCGATCTGCGGGTTGCAGAAAGTGAACTGGCGCTGGCGCGCGCCAATCGAGACGAAGCCGGCAGCCGTCAGGATTTCAGTCTGTTTCTGGACGGCAGTCTGCGCACCGGGCGCCGGCCCGACGGGGACTGGAAGCCCGACAATATTGGC
>JBLMYH010000229.1:0-4844 GCA_050258175.1 Hyphomicrobiaceae bacterium | reverse complement strand
GACCGGCGCTGCTCACTTGACGACTCGGAAGTGCGTGCAATGGGCTACGCACCGCGCATCCGGTTCAGCGACGGGCTGAAGTCGACTATTCGCTGGTACGAGGACAACCGCGCCTGGTGGGAGCCGATCAAACAAACCGCGGCGCCCGCCCCGGCACCGGTGCATCGCCGTCGTCCCCGCCTGATCATGGGAGCGTCGTGAGCGACGGCAGACATGCCGGGGCGTTGTTGCTGCTGTGCCGCCTCTGCGCTGCGGATCCTACGCAGACTTTCTTTGACCTTGGGCGAGGGTGAGTGCATTTGATGAACGAGCAAGCCGTTCAGAGATTTTGGCAGGAGCACCCGTGTGGCGATGCCCAGGTCGGTCGGCTTCGCGAGCGCTTCCACGAAGATTATGAAAAGTTCTTCACGGATTACGACCGCTTCCGCTACCAGAACGAGCGCCACCTGCCGGCATGCATCGATGCGCTGAACGTGGCCGGCAAGCGGGTGCTTGAGATTGGATTGGGTGAGGGGTCAGACTCGGAGCGCTTGATACGCCAGGGGGCCCGCTGGTCCGGGGTCGACCTGACCGCCGAGTCCGTTGAGAGAGTCCAGGCCCGATTGATGTGCGCCGCCACTCCCCGTGCATCGGCTACCTGGTGAAACTCTGATGGGCTGGCATCTATGCGTCCACCTGGTACCCCATTAATGAATTTTTTTAGCTGCCCTGTCGCCATGGCGACGACCTCGAACCGCTGCCAATGGCTTATCAGACAAGCTGCGCGAATGCTCATATAGAGGTGAGGTAGAACGATGGCGGACCGATTGCTGGATGAGGCTCCGATGCCACTGGTAATCGCGACCATCCTCCGAGAGGAAGGCATCACGGGCGTTCATACGCACGTCCGGCAGCTACGCCGTTATCTCAAGGAATGCGGTACGGTGGCCACGCTCGTCACACCGTTCTCGTGGGGTCGGGCGCTCACTTACCCCGTTTTCGGATTCCGCCGCGCGTTGGAGCGATGCAGCCGATCCGCAGGCGTCGTCTGGTATCGGCACTGGCATGAGGTGTTTCTTCGCAAGGCATTGCGCCGATGCCTGGCCGACGTCGGGGACTGCGTCGTCTATGCGCAGTGCCCATTGGCGGCCCGGGCGGCCTTGCGTGCGCGGCGAGGGCCGCACCAGCGCGTGGTCATGGCGGTTCACTTCCGGATCTCCCAGGCCGATGAATGGGCCGATAAGGAACAGATCAGGCGTGACGGGACCGTGTTCCGAGCGTTCCGGCAGGATGAACGGGAAGTAATCCCGCAGGCCGACGGCCTCGTGTACGTGTCCAGGTGGGCGCGGGATGCGCTCTTGGGATGGCTCCCAGAAGCCGCAGCGGTGCCCTCCGCCGTCATCGGCAACTTCGTGGCGCCGTTGCACGCTAAGCCCTGCCAAGAGCCTCTCGGGGACCTCGTCACCATCGGTAACCTTGATCTTGTAAAGAACCACCGTTTCATGCTGAAGGTCTTGGCTGAAGCCAGCCGCGCCGGACGATCCTTCACCCTGGATGTGTTCGGCGAGGGACCGTGCCGAAAAGACCTCCTGCGGCAGACCCGCTCTCTAGCCCTGGAAGAACAGGTCCGCTTCCGCGGTTTCCGGCCCGACGTGCGCGATTTCCTGCCAGGGTACCGGGCGTATGTCCACGCTTCCTATTCCGAATCATCATCGCTGGCGATCATGGAGGCGATGGCTGCAGGCCTTCCCATAGTGGCAGGCAACACCGGACCCATCTCCGAACTCTGCGATGACGGCGTTGAGGCCCGGTTCTGGCCCCTCGACGACCCAGCCCAGGCCGCGGCGACGCTGATCGACTTGCTCGACTGCGAGCCGGTGCGGTTGAAGGCAGCGCGCGCGGCGCACGAGCGATTCCGTCGTGACTTTGACGCGGACGTCGTTGGCCCGCAACTGCGGTCCTTCCTGCTCGGGATTACAACCCAGGTTCGATCGTCCTGACGGATGCCGACCCGGCACCGTCTGATAGTCGTTGTCCGATGGCATGCGCGGGGTCAGTAGCCCCGATACTTCCACGACCGGCGCCGCAGGTACGACTGCACCTTGTCGGTGAAGAGCGCAGACCGGATGAACGGCTCGAGGGAGGCCATCGCGCTTGGGCCCATGCTCTTGCGCAGCTGCAGGATGCTGTACAGCGGTAGCCTTTTCACCCCAGGCCAGCAGTCGACGGCGAAAGCGAGAAGTTCGTCCACGGAAGCTTCCTGGGCGCCTTCCCGGTCGTACGCACGCCCGGCAGCCGAGACCGCCATCTGGGCTATTTTGCGGAGTACGAGGCCGGAGGAGCGCTCTGGATCTGGCAACCTGTCGCCGTAGCGGTCAAGCGCCACCTCAAACACCAATCGCCGCTGGCGCAGATCCATTAGTTCGGTGAAAGACTTTCTCATGTTCTGCTCATGCAGGCGGTAGTAGGCCTGGTCGGCCCCGCGTACGAAGCCGACATCGGCGTTGGCCGCCAGGCGCATCCACATTTCCATGTCCGCGGCATGCGGCAGCCGCGGGTCATATCCGCCCACGCGCTTCTGCACCGATGTGCGCACGACGACCTCAGGTGAGGTGATGGGGTTCTCCGCATCACGGTACCGGCGCTGGAGCCACCACTGGCCAGGCCACACCGACCAGCCGCGCACCTTCGTCCGGGGCACCGGCAGTTCCGCGCCCGGCATGATCCACAAGGGATAGCCGTAAACGAAGCCGACGCCGGGGTTGGCGTCGAGCAGATCCCTGGCGCGCCGCAGCGCGCCGGGGGTGAGCCGGTCATCCGCCGACATCAGAACGCAATAGTCACCGTCGGCCCACTCAAGCAAGCCCTCGTTGTAGGTCGCGATGTTCCCCTTGTTGGCCGCATGCACGGCCACCTCCACGCGCGGGTCGCGAGCTGCGATCTTCCTGGCCGCCTCGGCGCTGTTGTCAGGCGAGGCGTCGTCGATGATGAGCACCCGCACGTCGACACTCGGCTGGTCATCCAGCACGCTGGTGACGGCCTCCTCAAGGAAATGACCATAGTTGTAGCAAGGGATGACGACACTGATTGAAGTCATCGCACGCTCTTCGGCTCAGGCGGCTCATGCACTGTTGGATGGCATCCTCACGTACTGGTTCACTTATTAGACGCGTAACACGGAGAAGGCGATTACAGGAAGCGCGCCGACGCCGAGCGGGTGCCATGCCGCCGCCCGCACAGCTCACAAGCCCATGATTACCGGTCGACGATCTAGCCTAGTTGAACCTCGACCCCGAATCCTGATGGTAGGTGCTCTGCCAGGTCGACCGGCTGACGGCGTTCCCCTGGTTGCCAGCCATAAAAGCCCAGCCGCCCGGCCCGCCGCCCTCCCAGGCGTAGCTGTTGTCCGACCACACGTTGTTCAGGGCGCTGGTGGAGTCCGCGATGAGGCTGGTGTAATTCCACCAGTACTGCATCAGCGCCGGGATGCCCGGCCTGAACGCTATCGCCGCCATCCCCCCGCAGCCCTGGCCGCTGGTGCAGGGCGTGACCGTCGAGGCGTCCAGATAGAACCGGTTGCCCTTGACCGTGTAGTTCTTCGCCCCGAACAGGCAGTTGTCCCAGTAGTACGCGGACGGGCTGCCCGACGTCTGGCCGGGGCTGCTGGCGCCGTAGTAGTCCGCTGGCCCGCAGCCGCCGTACTTTGAGATCACCAGCGCGGCGCCGGTCTCGTCTCCTGGCGAATCGCTCAGCGTGAACTGCTTGCCGCTGGTGACGGTGGCGATCTGCCCCAGGTGCTTGCCCGACTTCTGGTCGTACACCTGCTCGCCGACCAGCGGCGCCTGAGAGGAGACCTGGGACTGGTTGTCATACGTGGAGCTGCCGCTGGTGTTGAAGTCCTTGCACAGCGCCTCGGTGCCGTTCGTGCTGGTCACCGTGCTGCCCGAGATGGTCGTGTCGGAGTTCGTCACCAGCAGGTGGCGGTCCGTGTAGTAGATGGGGTTCTCCTGGCCGAAGAAGGAATATTGCGCGCTGCAGGTCTCATCGTTGTCGATGTCACCGGGGTAGCGATTAAGGTCCGCGTAGACCATGACGCCGCCGAAATCGTTGTAGATCTTGTTGTTATTGATGTAGATATGGCCGCTGTAGTGCGACTTGATAGTGCACTTCGAGGAGCATCCCGGCACCGAGACGGTGCTGGGGATGTTGATGGTGTCCGCGCCGAACGTCGCATTGCCCATGGAGTTCGGCGTGTAGATGGTGGCGAACGGGAAACCGCGGTCCGCCGTCGGCCCGTTCCCCAGCGTGCAGCTGACGCCGTTGAAGCAGGCTCCGCCGTGGTACCCCGCCGGCCACGGGCCATCCGAGGCCCAGCCGTTGCCGATCAGAGTGTTGCCACTGATGTTGGCGTTGTACCCCGCCTCGTACTCGATGGCCCTGCTCCAGTTGGAGCTGATGTAGTTGTGCGAGATGTCTGCGCCGGTGTTCTCATAGTCAAACCAGACGCCGACGTTGTAGTTGTCGTGAACCCAGTTGTTCACGACCCTGGCGTTAATGCTCAGGAATACTTTCATGCCACCCGAGCAGCCGCAGGCATGCGGCGATGCGCCGTTGCCGGCAGTGTCGGGATACTCCCCGAGCCCGTTCCGGCTGATCTCGTTGTTACTGATGTTCAGGTCGGCTGCGCCTGAACTGTTGATGCCGCCTTGAGCGTTCTGGGTGATGCAGTTGTACTTGATGGTGCTGTAGTTGCCAGCGCCGATCCCGTAGCCGCCGCCGCTGGACTCGCCCTGGCCGGGCGGAGCGTTGTAGCTGTAGCCGTACTGGTTCGGCCCGATCGTGTCGTACTTGAAGACGTCGTTCTC
>JBLMYH010000228.1:0-6039 GCA_050258175.1 Hyphomicrobiaceae bacterium | reverse complement strand
CCTCGAGGCCTGGATGCTGGAGCGCGACATCGCAGCCACAGGCTATGTGCGCGAGCAACCGGCGCCCCTGCGCCTGGACGCGCGGGCGGCCACGCCTGCAGCCTGGGTTGCAGCCACGCGCGCCGCGATCCGCGAGCGGATCGTTACCACCTTGGGCGATGCGCCTTACGCGGGTGTCATCGCGGCGCTGGTGATCGGTGACCAGCGCGGGATCCCGCATGACCAGTGGCGTGCTTTCACCCGTACCGGGGTCAATCATCTCTTATCGATATCGGGGCTGCACGTCACGATGATTGCCGCGCTCGCGGGATGGGCGGTGGCGTTCGGCTGGCGGCGCTGGCCACGCGCGGCCGAGCGCCTGCCGGCCCGTCAGGCGGGGCTGTTGGCGGCGGTGCTGGCGGCATGCGCATATGCCGTGTTAGCCGGGTTTCAGGTGCCGGCGCAGCGTACCCTGTTCATGCTCGCGGTGCTTGCGCTGGCGCTCTGGGACCGACGCGAGCCACGGCCGTTTTCGGCGCCGACGTGGGCCTTGTTTACCGTGTTGCTGATCGACCCATGGGCAGTGCTGTCGGCCGGCTTCTGGCTGTCGTTCGGCGCCATGGCGGCCATCCTGTGGGCGACATTCGGGCGCGTGGGACAGCCGGACAGACTGCGGGCCTGGGTGACGGTGCAGGGGGCGGTCACGCTGGCGCTGGCGCCGGCGCTGCTGATGCTGTTTCAACAAGTATCGCTAATTTCCCCGCTCGCCAACGCAGTTGCCATTCCGGCCGTCAGCTGGCTGGTGACGCCGCTGGCCTTGCTGGGGGTGCTCGTGCCGCCGCTGTGGCATGGGGCAGCGTGGCTGATGGCATGGCTGGGGCACGGGCTGTTGTGGGCCAGCGCACTGCCGTGGGCGGTGGCGGCCTGGCCGGCGCCCGAGGGATGGGCTCTGCCGCTGGCGCTGATCGGCACGCTGTGGCTGTTGTTGCCGCGCGGTTTTCCTATACGGGCGATGGGCGGACTGCTGTGGCTGCCGCTGATGTTTCCGCCGCGCGCGAGCATCGCGCCCGACAGCTTTCGGGCCGACGTGATCGACGTGGGTCAGGGGACCGCCGTGCTGATCCGGACCACGGCGCATGCGCTGCTCTATGATACAGGTCCCGCGTTTTCCGACAGCGACGCCGGCGAACGCATCGTCGTCCCGTATCTGCGTGCGTCCGGCGTCGGAGACTTGACCGGCGTCATTGTTTCGCATGACGACATTGACCATAGCGGCGGCCTGCAGTCGGTGCTGCGCGACATCCCAACGGGCTGGTTGCTGCACGGCCTGCCCGCTGCGAGTCCGTTGTTGAAGACGGCACCGTCGCCCAGCCATTGTCAGCGCGGCCAGCACTGGCAGTGGGACGGCGTGCGCTTCGAGATTCTGAACCCGCCTGCCACCGCCTATGCGGAGTCCAACCGTCGCGACAATGATTACAGTTGCGTGCTCAAAGTCATCCGGGGCGAGGAAAGCCTGCTGCTCACGGGAGACGCTGAGCGGCGTGGCGAGCTCGAACTGCTGGAGTCCGGCGCAGACATGTCAGCGACGGCTCTGGTGGCAGGGCATCACGGCAGCCGCACCTCGTCACAGCCCGACTTCGTCGAAAGGGTGCATCCGCGCTATGGCATCTTCACCGTGGGTTACCGCAACCGCTACGGGCATCCACATCCGCAGGTGGTGGCGCGATTCCGTGCGCTCGATTCGACCATTCTGCGCAGCGACACGGACGGTCTCATCCGCCTAACGTTTGGCGAAGCCGGGGTGGTGGCCTCAGAATATCTACCCTCCCACCGCCGCTACTGGCATGCCGATTCTCCCGATGAATGACGCCGTCCGCCCTCGCTGCTATGAAGCTACCGACGTGGAGTCGGCGCGGCAGGCCTTGGCGCGCGTGCTGCCGGTGGCGGAAAACGATCTGCCTTGGCGCGCGCTGACGTATGCGCACGACCAGCTCGGCGACACCCCGGCGTTTGCCCACAGTGTAGGGGCGGCTTTGATCGCGGCCGAACTGCGGATAGGAGCCGATGCCGTGGCGGCTGCGTTACTGCACGCCTGTCTGGGGGACGCGCCCGATTTCGATGCGATTTTCGGCACGGCGGCCAGGTTGGCGCGTGGGGTCGCGGCGATGGCGCGCATCGAGACGTTGGCAACCAGTGCCACCGACAAGCGCGTCGACCCGCATGCGCAGCTCGAGGCCCTGCGGCAGATGGTGCTGGCGATGGTCGAGGATATTCGCGTCGTGCTGGTCAAGCTGGCGGAGCGCACCCACGCGCTGCGCTGCGCCGCCGGCCAGGATGCCGCGATGCGCGAGGCGCTGGGGCAGCAGGCGCGCGAACTGTTCGCGCCGCTGGCAAACCGGCTCGGCGTGTGGCAGGTCAAGTGGGAAATGGAGGATTGGGCGTTCCGCTATCTCGAACCCGATACCTACAAGACCATCGCCGCACAACTTGACGAAAAGCGTGCCGACCGCGAGAATTACATCCAGGGCATCATCGAGCGGCTGCAGGCCGAACTCGCGCTGCACGGCATCGAGGCCGAAGTCAGCGGCCGTCCTAAGCATATCGCCAGCATTGTCAACAAGATGCGGCGCAAGCGGCTGAGCTTCGAGCAGCTCTATGACATACGCGCGGTGCGCGTGCTGGTGAAGCACGAGATCGACTGCTACACGGTGCTGGGCCTGGTTCACAACCTGTGGCAGCCGATCCCGGGGGAATTCGACGACTACATTTCGCAACCCAAGAGCAACGACTACCGTTCGCTGCATACCGCCGTCATCGGGCCGGAGGACCGTGCACTCGAAGTGCAGATCCGTACCTTCGACATGCATCGCCATGCGGAACTCGGCGTCGCCGCGCACTGGCGCTACAAGGAAGGCGGCCGCCAGGATGCGCAGTACGAGGAGAAGATTGCCTGGCTGCGGCGCATCTTGGAATGGAAGGACGACGTCGCAGACAGCAGCGAATTCACCGAACAGTTCAGAACCGAGTTGTTCCAGGACCAGGTCTACGTGCTGACGCCGCAGGGCCGGGTGGTGGCGCTCGACCGCGGCGCCACGCCGGTGGACTTTGCTTATGCGCTGCACACCGACCTCGGCCACCGCTGCCGCGGCGCCAAGGTCAACGGCGCGATGGTGCCGCTCAACACGGCGCTCGACAACGGCCAGCGTGTTGAGATCGTCACGACTAAGGAAGGCGCGCCGAGCCGCGACTGGCTCAATCCGGCGCTCGGCTACCTGGCGACGCACCGCGCGCGTTCCAAGGTGCGTGCCTGGTTCCGCCAGCGCGATGTCGGCGAGCAGATGGGCCTGGGACGCACCCTGCTGGAAAAGGAACTCAAGCGTCTGGGCGTGGTGGACGCGAACCAGGAGAAGCTGGCGCAGCGGCTAAAGTTCGGCAAGGTGGAAGAGTTCTTGGCTGCACTCGGCCGCGGCGACGTCGGCCAGCGCGATCTGGTCAACGCCTTGCAGGAACCGGGCAAGCCTTCGCCTGCACTGACCGCAACGGCCAAACCGCGTGCGCGCGCCAGATCAGGCAACCCCGTCAGCATCCCAGGGCTGGGCGACGTGCCGCTGACGCTGGCGCGCTGCTGCAAGCCGCGGCCGCCGGATACCATCGTCGCCTACACCACGGTCGGGCGCGGGCTGACCGTGCACCGCAACGACTGCGCCTCACTCAGACGCGCCAACCCGGCGCGCATGCTGCCGGCAGAGTGGGTGCTCGACGCGAATGCTGCGTTCGAGGTCGAGATCCGGCTCAAGGCCTTCGACCGGCAGGGCCTGCTGCGCGACGTGTCCGACGTCATCGCCAAGGACAGACTCGATGTGCTACGGGTGAATACCGACAGCCGCGGCGAATACGCCTACATGCAACTTACCGTGCGGGTCAGGGAACTGCAGCAGCTGTCCCGCCTGCTGGCGCGCCTGCAACATGTGCAGAACGTGATCGAGGTGGCGCGTGGCTGAGTTTTCGTTTGGTGGCGGGGAAGAGCGATATGCCTGAACCGCTCGGCGGCGCTGGCCAAACGCTTAAAGGCACGCCGTGGTGGCGCAACTGGAAGGTGATGCTGCCGCTGTGGTGCGCGATCGGTGGGATGGTGTGGCTGGGCCTGTATTTCAAGGTGGACCGCAGCGTGATCGCCGGCAGCGTGCTGCTTGTGGGACTGGTCACCAACGCCTTTGCCTGGCTGCTGGGCGTTGTCGCGCTGGTGCCGATCATCGGCCCCATCATCATCAAGGTACTGTCGATCGGCTTCATCTGGCTGCTCAACGCAGTCGGCTATTTGGTGTCCTACGTCGCCATCCGGCGCGGCTATTCGAAGGACGTTCTGACCTATCGCGGGCTGACAATCGCGCTCATCATCGGCATTGTGATCGGGTTCGTACTGGGCAGACTGCTCTAGGCTGCGGCCAGAATCGCGCGAGCCAACTGCTGCAATCCGCCGATAGACAGGTCGTCCGTGCGGTAGGTCTGGTCGGATGGCTTGGCTGCGTAATTCTTCGCCAGCGACTTGAGGTAGGTCGGGTCGTAATGCTGGTCAAGCAGGGCAACCACCAGCTCGGGCCACGCCCGCTCGTTGGCCAGCGCCTGCCAAGCCGCGATGGTCTCGCTGCCGCGCAGGGAAGTGAGATAGCCCAGTTGGCGATTGATCATTTCCGGGTCGTGCAGAAAGTGCATATAGTCCTCGGTCAGCAACTGCACCCGCGAGGCCAGTGGCACTTGCAGCCGCAGGCAGGGGCTGGCGCGCATGGCCGTGATCAGCATATCGGGCACGCGCAGTGCGCCGATCTTTTTGCTTTCCGACTCGACGAACACGGGCCGCGCCGGATCGAAGCGGCTAAGCGCGAACCAGAGCGCGCTCTCGAAGCTTTTTTGCGACGGCTGCGCCTGGCCCGGCAGCGCACCCAGCAGAGAGCCACGGTGCGCCGCCAGCGCTTCAAGATCCAGCACCTGGGCGCCTTCGTTGGCCAAGGCCTGCAGCAGACGGCTTTTTCCGCTGCCGGTCGGGCCGCATACCACGCGATAACTGAACAGCGTCGGCAGACGGGCGAGTTCGGCCACCACGTGCCGGCGATAGGCCTTGTAGCCACCGTCGAGCTGCGCCGCTCCAAAGCCGATTTTCTGCAGGACGTGCGTCAGCGAGCCGCTGCGGCTGCCGCCACGCCAGCAATAGACCAGCGGGCGATACGATCTGGGCTTGTCGGCGAACCAGGCGTCCAGATGCTCCGCAATGTTGCGCGACACCAGCGCCGCGCCGACTTTCTTGGCTTCGAACGACGACACCTGCTTGTACAGCGTGCCCACGCGCTCGCGCTCGGCGTCGTCCAGCACGGGCAGGTTGATTGCGCCGGGGATGTGGTCTTCCGCGAACTCGCTGGGGGAGCGGACGTCGATGATGTCAATGAAGGCGGGGAGGTCAGCAACGGTGACGGGCAAACTGGGCTCAACTTTCTGGGCAAAACACGGTGCGGTCGGATTCCTTGCATTGTCACACGGGCGCCGCTGCGGGCAAAACCACACCCGGCATGCGACGGCATGGTCTGGCAAGCTATCACCTGCAGGGGCGTAGGCTGACAGCGCGGGAGGGAAGACAAGGGGAATCCTGGAGACGGCAACCACAGGCACCAGGACGTAAGAGGCGCCGCGACGCGCAACGCGTCTGCGACGGCAGCCGCTGTTTAGACGGCTTTCAGCGTTGGGAACTTGGGGGCTTCCGCGCGCCGGCTCGACACCTTGCGGCGATCGGCCGTGATTTCAGGGGGCAACGCAGCGTCGCGCGGGGAAACGCGTCGGTCACCCAGACGGCGTTCCAGCGGAATGAACTCAACCTGGTAAACGGGAAGGGCCGCCATTGCAGATCCTTGCTTGTCGATATGTTGACAATTGTAGTCAACATTTCGACAGCGGCACAAGGAAATACCTGACCGATAAGCGGATTATTTCATCCGTTGGTCGGCGCAATACCACACATCGGCGCTAGCCGGCGCGAACGAGGCGCTGCTTTTCGCGCTGCCATTCACGCTC
>JBLMYH010000227.1:0-30008 GCA_050258175.1 Hyphomicrobiaceae bacterium | reverse complement strand
GCGGCGCCCCTGCGTGATGAGCGCAGACAGGTGGCCGTAGCCGGTACGGTCCGTCGCCAGCAACACGACGCGCGGGCCTTCGCTGAATTTGATCTCGCTGCCGACGATCAACTTCAATCCGCATTCCTTCGCCGCCACATGGGCGCGCACGATGCCCGCCAGCGAGCATTCGTCGGTGATCGCGAGCGCCGCGTAGCCCAACTCGTGCGCGCGCTCGACCAGCTCTTCCGCATGCGCGGCGCCGCGCAGAAAGGTGAAGTTGGACAGGCAGTGGAGTTCGGCGTAGGCCATCACACGTCCCCCCTCCGTCTGGCTGGCCGGAGGACGGACGACACATGTCGGGCCGCATTCGCGGGCGCTCGCATGTTCCGAGGCTCGCCGCTCATGCGAATACCCCATGCAGGTACCACTCGCCGCTCGCGCGGTCGCAATACACCCACAGCTGCGCGCCGTTGCGGTCTTCCGCCATGTAGTAGTCGCGGGCGACGTCGCCGCCGTCCCACCAGCCGCTTTCGATGCGTTCGGGCCCCGACTTCAGCTTGAGCCTGCCGTCGTGGCACGGCAGCGGCTGGGGCAGGAGCCACAGCGGGCGATGGCGGCTGGCCACCGCGCCCGCCCGACTCTGGTCCTGGACAGAGCGCCAGGCACGTTCCGGGCGATGGTCGGCTGCGCTCTCGATGCCGTACACCGCTTCCTCGCCCAGGCGGATGCGCAGGCGCTCCAGCAGCAGGTCACCGTCAGCTTCGGCGCTTTTTGTTTGAAACAGGTCGCCGCTCGACCCTGCCAGCGGCAGCACCAGCGGCGCGCGCAACACAATCGTGTGCGCCGCGGCCGGCAGGCGCGTGCGTCCGAGCGTTTCGCGCAGCAGAAGCTGCATGCGCCCAGCGTCGCGGGTCGGCCTGGCGAAGCCGAGCTTCAAGACCGTAGGGGCCCTGCGCTCGTGGCGGCAGACGAGCTCCAGTTCCTGCACACCGGACTGGCGCAGCACGAGAAAGCCTTCCAGTTCCGGCAGCAGGCGGCGCGCTGCGAACAGCAGGGCTTCCGCAGCGTACACCGGCGCGGGCAGTTCCAGCGAGCGCTCGAAGCTGGGCGGCGGCTCGAAGAAGGCGCGCGCCTCGGGCAGCCTGCCCAGTGCACGGTCGAGCTCGTCGATCAGCGCCTGGCCGAAGCGTCGTGCCATGCCGCCGCGCGGCAGACGCAGGCATTCGCCCAGCGTTTTGGCACCGACCCGTTCCAGGCCCTCCACCACCGCCGGCGGCTGCTCGAGCAGCGCGACCGGCAGCGCGGCGAGAATGGTCTGCAGCCGCGTCCGCTCGCGGATGGCCTTTTCGATTCCCGCCTTCGCCAGCAGCCAGGCGCCGTGCGACGACGGCGCGCAGGCCATCGTGGCTGCATAGCCCATCTCGGCGATGCCGCTGCGCGCCTGCTGCAGCAGATTCGCGAGGCCACGATGCAGGCTCAGGCAGGTGCTGATCTCGAGCAGCAGCGCGCCGGGCGGCGCGATGCTGACCGCTGGCGTGAAACGCCCCGCCCAGACGGCAAGTCCGGCAAGCGACTCACGCTCCGCCGCCGGGTCGCGCTTGCGCACGATCAGGCCGCCCGCCAGTGCCTGGGCCGCGGGCGCTGCCATGCCGACGCGTACGCCGCAGCCTGCAGCCACATCGTTGCAGGCGATGACCCAGGTGCGATTGCCCTGCTTCTCGACGACCGCCAGGGGATCAGGCACAGCCGCGCCACGGGAAAAAACTTCCAAGGACAGCGCGTGAAAATGAAGGGCGAGCCACAGCATGACAAACTCGCAGCAGACTGCTCAGGAAATGGCTTGCACCATGAAGGGGGGGGTCGGGCGATGCATCTGGGTAGTCGCTTGGGTGAAACGCGGATCAGGAATTCACAACCGACAGCACAGGGGCTGCGCGCCGTGTCCGGCGGCCAGCGCCTGCCTGCGGCAGCGCCACGATCACCGGCTTGCTTACCGGTCCGCCGCGTCGCTTGAGGATGTGCACCGCGAGCCCATTTGCGGCAGGCTCGAGCAGCAGACGCAGCGCGGCGGGCGAACGCTCCTGCGCGGCGCGCGCGTGACGGAACAGCACACCCCAGGTGTGCCCGGTTTCAGCTGCCAGTTGCAGGCGGCGCATGCGGCGCTCGTCGGCAGCGCGCAGCCACGCCAGCAGCGCACCGCAGGCACCGGAACGCAGCGCCTGTTCCGCCGTCCACCAGGCGTCGGCTTCGGAGGGCGGTTTCGCCACCACCAGGCGCTCCAGCCTGATGCCGACGCCGGCGAGGGCCGCGGCATAGGGCACATAGGGCGG
Organism: Hyphomicrobiaceae bacterium; assembly: GCA_050258175.1. GTDB lineage: Bacteria > Pseudomonadota > Gammaproteobacteria > Burkholderiales > Thiobacillaceae > Thiobacillus. The sequence goes on along the minus strand of JBLMYH010000227.1, from coordinate 27,696 downwards.
CGCCACCCAGGCCAGCCAGCCGTCCGCTTCCGACAACCGCGCCAGGGTCGGCATCAGCAGCCGCAGTTCACCGATGCCCTGCCGCGAGAGCAACAGTTCGGTCAATGCGCCGCGCGGCCAGCCGCTGCCTGGCAGCAGTTCATCCAGTTCATCGAAGCCGGTCGGCAGCGCATCGTCGGCCGTCTGCGCGCGCTGGCTGCCGCGCCAGATGCCGGGGTGTTGCAGCACCGCTTCCAACGATGCGCTCATAGGGAGATTCCGTTGCGGATCACGCCGACAGCGAGGCCCTCGATGACCAGTTCCTGGCGCGTCAGGTCGACGACGATCGGTTCGAAATCGGGGTTTTCCGGAAGCAGCTGCACGATGTGGCCGCGCTTCCTGAAACGCTTGACCGTGACCTCCTCGCCGATCCGCGCCACCACAATCTGCCCTGCCTTCGCCTCGGCGCTGCGATGCACCGCGAGCAGATCGCCATCCAGAATGCCGGCATCCTTCATGCTCATGCCGCGCACCTTGAGCAGGTAGTCGGCGCGTGGGGTGAACATGGCGGCGTCGAACTGGTAGTGCCGCTCGATATTCTCTTGCGCCAAGATCGGACTGCCTGCAGCCACATGGCCTACCAGCGGCACACCGCCGCCGCCTTTCAGCCGGATGCCGCGCGACGTCCCCGGCACCAGATCCAGCACCCCCTTCTTCGCCAGCACCTTGAGATGCTGCTCGGCCGCGTTCGGCGAACTGAAGCCGAAGCGCTGCGCAATCTCCGCGCGCGTCGGTGGCAGGCCAGTGGTCTCGATCCACTCCCGAATGAGGCTCAGGATTTCTTCCTGGCGGCGAGTAAGGTCTCTCATGGGCTTCCCCCTAATACTGTATGCATGTACAGTATAAATACTGATTCCGGAAAACGCCAATGCGCGATGTGCATGTCCCCGGGCTCGGCCATCGCAAGCAAACAGGAGGAACCTCATGATGAAACTCGGAAAGATCAGCCCCTTGGCCTTCAGCCGCATGAAGCAGCGCGGGATCTCCATCGACACCCTGAACGACCTGCTTGCCCACGGTCAGGTCGAGAAGCAGTTCGACGGCGCGCAGGTGGTGTATCTGGACAGCCCCGCCCCCGGCCCGGCCCGGGGCGGCAGCCCGAAGCCCAGGCTTTATGCGGTGGTGGATGCTGCAGGCGAGGTGCTCACGGTTGAAAAGCGGGTGCGCCCGGGTTGTTATCCCGGGTGACCGGCGAAAGACTCACCCGCGATCACTGATCGCCAGGAAACGGGGGGCAATGACGGGATTGAGACATCGCCCCTGGGGTTCTCTGGGGAATCGTGGCGCGCGTATCGTATATGCGCGGGCTGAAGAAAATGGCAGTTCATCTACGATGAGCCCGATCACGAAAAGAGACATGAATGCGTTCTGCGATTAGCCACCAAGCCAGCGAGGTGTTTCATGCTGACGCCATGGCCGCCCCCCAGATGACACTGCGCGGCGGCTACGCAGTGGACAGCCATGACTTCGCACCACCGCCTGACCCCGTTCTCGATGAACCGACGGATACATACCTCGAGACCTACACTTTCTGGGGTTTCGCTTATCTCGACCCTGCTTCGTGGCGGCACTACCTCCCCCGTCTGATCGACTATACGTTCCGACACATGGACGATCCCAAGATGGTGGTCGAAGGACTGCTCCATAATCTGCGGCCGCCGGATCGCGAGCCGCCACGACTCGCATCCCTTACAGCAGAGCAGGAAGCTGTGATCGTTGCTTTCCTGGAGGAGGTGGCCTTCAGTGAAGACTCTGCCAACCGGGACTTTGCAATACAGGTGCTCGAAGAATGGTGGATTCCAAATGCGCTATACCGAAAGCGCTGACCGGACTGCCGCGCAGCGCGTCACCCCGGGCAGCGCTTCGTGGGCACGTAAGGAAGGCGAGCGGCACCCAACAGGCACCAAGTCCAACGGAAAGGGGGAAGCATCATGGCGGGAAATACCGTTCGCCTTCACCGTGTACTTCGCGCTCCTCCTGAGCGGGTGTATCGCGCATTCATTACCGCAGAGGCTATGGCCAAGTGGATTGCCCCGAATGGCTTTACCGCTACCGTCCACCACATGGAAGCCACGGCCGGTGGAACCTTCAAGATGACATTTACAAACTTCACCACCCAGCAGAGTCATTCCTTTGGCGGCGAATACCTTGAACTGGTTCCAAACGAGTTGCTGCGCTACACCGACACGTTTGACGACCCGAATCTTCCTGGCGTGATTCAGGTTACGGTTTCGTTGAAGGCCGTGTCCTGCGGAACCGAGTTGAGCATCGTGCAGGAAGGGATTCCCGACGTGATCCCGGTTGAAATGTGCTATCTCGGCTGGCAGGAGTCCCTCGTTCTGCTCGCAAAACTTGTTGAGCCAGAAATTCAGCAGTAATGGGCTCAGCACCCAGCAATCCACTGCAGGCGAGACGGCCCTGAGCCGTCGCCCTCAGAGAAACCCTAGCGGACATCGGGGCAGCAGCCCATACCTGTTGCGCGTCAGCTACGATAGGTACAGGAGGAAGTTTACGGCTTGATGGCCGCATGCCCAGGCGCTTTTCCCACGTTGATCTCGGGGGCGGCCAAGAGCGGTTGAGCACGGATTCTGCCGTGGCGCCAAAAGCAAGGAGAACGCCATGAACGCAAACAGTGGTCCTGGATTCAAGACTTACCCCAACCATCGCATCACGACAAAGCCGGCGGGTATGCACGTCGAGGTCAGGTACAACGGCGAAGTCATCGCCGACACGAGGGATGCGATCCAGCTCGAGGAGACCCCCGTCGGCCATGTGGTGGCTCCCCTTGTCTACTACATTCCGCGCAAGGACGCGAGAATGGACCGGCTTGTACGCACCAGCCACCAGACCTATTGCCCGTTCAAGGGACAGGCGTCGTACTACTCCCTGAAAGACGGGCCGGAGAATGCGGTCTGGAGCTACGAGGAACCGTACGACGAGATGCTCGCGATCAAGGAATACCTCGCGTTTTATCCGGACAAGGTCGACATGACCGCGACCATGGAGTAGCCGCGATGCCGATTGAAAGGCAGACAAGAACCCTCAACTTAAGGAGGCAATGCCATGAAACTCTATTACAGCCCGGGAGCCTGCTCCCTTTCCCCCCACATCGTGGCGATCGAGGCTGGCGTACCCGTGGAACTGGTGCGCGTGAATCTCGGGACCGGCCAAACGGAATCCGGCGAGGACTACCGCAAGATCAATCCGGACGGCTATGTGCCCGCGCTGGCTCTGGCGGACGGCGATGTGCTCACGGAAGGTCCGGCCATCGTGCAGTATCTGGCGGATCAGGCTGCGGACAAGGAACTCGCGCCGGTTTACGGCAGCCGGGCGCGTTACCGCCTCATGCAGTGGCTGAACTTCATCTCCACCGAGCTGCACAAGACCTATTCGGCCCTGTTCGACCCGCGCGTACCGCCTGACTGCAAGGCCCTGTTCACCGAGCGACTGGCCCAGCGTTTTGCTCATGTCGCGGCGGTACTTGAGACGCAGCCCTACCTCACGGGCGAGCGCTTCACCGTGGCAGACGCCTACCTCTTCACGGTGAGCTCGTGGGCACCGCATGTCGGCTTCGATCTCTCGCGCTGGCCCGCGCTGACCGCCTATCAGAGCCGCGTGGCGGCGCGCCCAGCGGTGCAGCAGGCGCTGGCCGAGGAAGGGTTGCTCAAGTAAACCGAATGGCCACGGGCCACCCCTGCCAAACCCGTCAACATATTCTCCACGTCTCGGCCCAGATGCGGCGGCGACATCCGTCCAGTTCTCGAGGCCTCAGGCCGTAAGGTTCATGTAAGGATGACCCCGCACAGTAGCGAGCATGCATTGCATGCTGCGATTGCATATTCACAATCTGATCATATTGGAGAAACTGATGAACAAACTGATGTCTGCCCTGCTTGCCGCCGCGATTGCCGGTACTTTCAGCCTGTCCGCTATCGCTGCTGAAGAAGCCGCTCCTGCCCCTGGTGCTGCTCCTGCTGTTGAGAAGCCCGCTGCTGCTCCCAAGAAGGCCACGAAGCACACCAAGAAGACCACCAAGAAGACCACCAAGAAGCATGCGGTGAAGAAGGAAGAGAAGAAGGGCGAAGAGAAAAAGGGCGAAGAAAAGAAGCCTGCCGAACCCGTCACGAAGTAATTCTCACGGGCTCGTGGAAAACCGCGCTCTCGGGCGCGGTTTTTTTATGCCGGCGTCCGGAGTGAGTCCCTGCAGCATTCATTACGCCCCTACCCGGACGTCACGAACGGCCCTTCAGTCACCACTCTGACAGACTGTTAATGACCGAACACGGAAGCTCGAGGCCGCCCTGAATTACGCGAGCGCCTGCTGCCGGGAAAGGCGGACTCCTTCAGAGCCACCCCAAGCGGCCGTTCACTGAGGCCCAACCTGACGTCGGATGCGCGCCATTGGCGACGGTAGGCGCGCAGGCGGCTTGGATTCCGCTGAAAAAGAACTTGCAAAGCCGTCTTCCGGGTTCATATTTCATTAGTCGAAGTCTATGGAGTTCGTCACATGACATTTCCCAACGAACCGAATTCCCGCATTGCCCCGCTGTCGACCGACGATCTGCGCCCCGAATGGATGGAGATCCTGGGACGGCTGCCCGGAACGGGCCTCAAGGGGGAAGGCTTCCCCCGCAATGTCCTTGGCATCCTGATGCAGAATCAGGAAACCCTCGGACCGTTCCTCGACTACTGGGTGACGTCGAAGTCGAAGATGGGTCTGACCGTCCGTGAGCAGGAGCTGGTCATCCTCCGCATGGCAGTCCTCTATCGCAGCGACTATGTCTGGAAGCACCATGTCAAAGTCGGGCGCGAGTTCGGCGTCGACGATGCGGAGCTTGACGCTATTCGGCAGGGATCCTACACGGTCTTCACGGCGGAAAGGGAACGCGCCTTCCTCGAACTCACCGATGCCTTCGTGAACGACCGATCTCTCTCGCCAGAATTGTGGAATCGGACCAAGGGCGTCCTCGGCTCGCGGGACTTCATCGATTTGATCGCGCTGGTCTCGCAGTATGTTCTTTTCTCCCTGGCCAATGTCTGCATGCAGGTCCAGCTCGAACCGGCCGTGGCCGACCTGCCGGGGATCGAGGGGTAGTACACGTTCCGCCTCGCGCGCCGCACTGATCGCTATTCAGGCCCCCATGTCACCACGCCAATTTCAGCACTACACGGCGCAAAATCCTGGCGGGCGCGAACTGGCTGCGATCTATATTGCCGAGTAGTCCTCACGATCCGGCGGCGCCATGATCCCCCTCACCGTCAACGGCACGACCTACCACGCGCAATCCGACCCGGAGAAACCGCTGCTGTGGGTGCTGCGTGACGAGCTTGGACTGAAGGGCACAAAATATGGCTGCGGCGTAGGCGTGTGCGGCGCCTGCCTGGTCCTGCTCGACGGCGCGCCTGCCCATGCCTGCATGGTGCCATTGAGCAATCTGGCTAGCCGTCAGGTCACGACGATCGAAGGCCTGCCCGGGGATCATCCCGTGATCCGCGCCTGGCTCGACGAACAGGTGCCCCAGTGCGGCTACTGCCAGCCTGCCCAAATACTCGCTGCAACAGCCCTGCTGCGAGCCTCCCCGCATCCGGACGATGCCGAAATCGATGCGGCCCTGTCCGGCGTGTTCTGCCGCTGCGGCACCTACCCGCGCATACGGCGGGCCATCCACCGCGCAGCGCAATCGACGCCGGCTGCTTCGCCGCTGCGCTTGCCCGAGTTGCTCGACGGCCTGCCCGCGGATGCGGGCGTGGCGTTGAATGAATGGATCTGGGTCAATCGCGACAATCTGGTCACCCTCATGATCAACCATTCCGAAATGGGCCAGGGCTCGCTCACGGGACTGGCGGTCCTGTTTGCCGAGGAACTGGATGTGGATCTCGATCGGCTGCGAACCGTGTTCGCACCGGTGGCTGCACATTACGAAAACGGCCTATGGGGCGGCCAGTTCACGGGCGGATCAAGCAGCATTCGTGGCGAGTGGAAACGCTTGCGCCGGGCCGCGGCGCAGGTGCGGGTCCGCCTGGTTGCGGCGGCGGCAAGGCGTTGGGACGTGGCTGCCGATGCTTGTCGCACCGGGCAAGGCGCCGTCACACATTTGCCAAGCGGCCGGCGTCTGGGCTACGGCGAGTTGGCAGAAAGTGCCGCACAGTTGGAGGCCCCGCGCACCGTTCCGCTCAAAGCGGCGGCGGACTTCCGCCTGATCGGCCACAGCGTGCCGCGCCTGGACATTCCCGCCATGCTGCTGGGCCGGGCGCGTTACGGGATCGACGTGGCGCAGCACGGCATGCGGGTGGCCGCTGTCGCGCGCTGCCCGGTATTTGGCGGCCGCGTCCGGGCCTTTGATGCCAGTGCGGCCCTGGCGATGCCGCAGGTGTGCGAGGTCGTGCCGATCGCGAGCGGCATTGCGGTGGTGGCCGACGATTTCTGGTCTGCCCAGCGCGGGTGCGCTGCGCTGCGGATCGACTGGTCGCCCGGCGGGAATGCTTCGCTCAGCGATGCGAAGATCGAAGAGAAGCTGCTGAACGCGCTGCAAAGCCAGGGCGAAGTCGTCGAACGGCGCGGCGATGCGATGCGCACGCTGCGCCGCGCCGCCGAAGTCAGCGAGGCCGTTTATCAGACCCCATATCTCGCTCATGCAACCATCGAGCCGATGAACTGTGTCGCCCACGTGCAGCGCGACGGATGCGACATCTGGGTCGGCACGCAGGACCAGAAGCGTACCCGCGCACGCGCGGCTGAAATCACCGGCCTGCCCGAAGCGAAGGTGCGGGTGCATACCCAGTTTCTCGGCGGCGGCTTCGGGCGACGGCTGGAAACCGATTTCGTGGAGGAAGCAGTGGAACTGTCCCGGCGGCTTGGCCGTCCGGTCCAGGTTGTCTGGAGCCGCGCCGACGATCTGCAGCACGATTTCTATCGCCCGGCGCACGCCATGCGACTGCAGGCCTGCCTGGATGCGCACGGGCTGCCGGCGGCGTGGTTCATGCGCGTCGCCGGCGCGTCCCAGGCACTGGATGGCACGCAGCTGCCGTATGCCATTCCGCAGCTGCGCGAGGAGCGCGTCGAGGTCGCCTCGGCAGTGCCGACGGGGGCATGGCGCTCGGTGGGCGCGTCCAACAATGCCTTTGCGATCGAATGCTTCATGGACGAACTGGCCCATGCGGCGGGCCACGATCCGGTCGAATTCCGGCTGCGCCTGCTGGACGACGCACCGCGGCATCGCGCCACGCTGGCGCTTGCCGCGAGCAAGGCCGGCTGGGGCAAGCCCATGGCGCCGGGGCAGGGCCGCGGCGTGGCGGTCTATCAGTCGTTCGATGCCGTGGTGGCGCAGGTCGCGGAGGTCAGCGTGGCAGAGGGTGTCATTCGCATCAAGCGCGTGGTCTGTGCCATCGAATGCGGCATCGCCGTGACGCCGGATGCGATCCGTGCACAGCTGGAGGGCTCCGTCGCCTTCGGCCTGTCCGCCGCGCTGCATGAGGAAATCCGGATCGCTGACGGCCGCGTGCAGCAGGCCAGTTTGCAGGACTACCCGCTGCTGAGCCTGGCGGAAATGCCGGCAGTCGAAGTCCACATCCTGCCGAGCCGCCGAACGCCGGGCGGCGTGGGTGAGCCCGGGGTGCCGGTGATCGCGCCAGCGGTTGCCAATGCGGTGTTCGCCGCGACCGGACAACGCCTAAGGCGGCTGCCGTTGCGGCTGCGGTGAGTGCCTGGCCGTCGCAGAAATTCCGGCGCCAACCGCCCCTTCACCCTGCCCTGCTCAGCCAAGCGGGGAAGGCGACTGCCAGATGCCATCCCAGGCAGACTGCGCCGAGACGCGCAGGCGCTCGGGCAGCGAGAGTTTGCGCTGGAAGCTGATTTGCAACACCCGGCCACGCTGGCAGGCACTGCGAATGATCTCGTCGCTGGTCGCAAGCTCGTCCACCAAGCCCAGTTCCAGCGCTTTGCTGCCAAGCCAGGCTTCACCGGTGGCGACCTGCTCCATGTCGAGCTGCGCGCGGCGGCCCTGCACGAACTCGCGAAACTGCGCGTGGACCGCCTCCAGTTCCTCGCGCAGCTTGGCGCGACCTGCTTCGGTGTTTTCGCCGAACAGGGTCACGGTGCGCTTGAACTTGCCGGCGGTGAATTGCTCCCAGTCGATATTTCTGGCCTGCAGCCAGCGGTGGAAGTTGGGCACTTGCGCGATCACGCCGATGGAACCGATCAGCGCAAAAGGCGAAGCGACGATCTTGTCGGCGACGGCGGCCATCAGATAGCCGCCGCTGGCAGCCACCGTATCCACCATCACGGTCAGCGGCAGTTGCGCGTCGCGCAGCCGGAGAAGCTGGGCAGCCGCGAGTCCATAGCGGTTGACCATGCCGCCCCCGCTTTCGAGCCGCAGCAACACCGCGTCGCCCGCCTTGGCCACTTGCAGGATGGCGCTGATCTCCTCGCGCAGCGCCGTAAATGCGGAGGCCCGGATATCCCCCTTGAAGTCCAGCAGGTAGCTGCAGGGTTCCGCCGCACTCCTTTGCTGTTGCGCCTTGCGTTCGAGCTTGCGTTGCTTTTGCAGGCGCTTGTGGAGTTTCCTGGGAAGCTGCACGGCCTGAATCCTGTCGGCGGCCGCCTCGAACTGACGGTTGACGTCGGTCACCTCGATTTGGCCGGCATGCTTGTCCTTGCGTCGGGACAAGGCGGCAACGCCGGCAACAAGGGCCACGATGGCCAGCACGAGCGTGGCTGTCTCGGCAACAAACAGAGCGTATTGCGAGGCGAAACCGTTCATCGGGAAATACTCCACCCAAGACGCCTGCAACGCCGCGCCGGCAAGAACCGGGCGCTTGCATTCACACCCAGGCCAGACGTCGTATAGTGAATGTCCGGCACTTTTCAGTCGCCCAGATCAGTCGCGCCCGCCAGCGGGCGGGCCAGCCGCTCGGCCAATGCAGCCAGGAAGCGTGCCGCTTCGGCGCCGAATATCACGCGGTGATCACAGCTGAGGGTCAGCATGGTGCCCGCCTGGTCGGGCGCGGCCACCGCCAGGATTGCCGCTGCGCCCGGTGGCACGATGGCATCGAACTGAACGACGCCGGGAAACATGCCGAGATTGGACAGGTAGAAAGTCGCTCCACGGAAATCTTGCGGCGTCATTCGGTGGTCCCGGATCTTTTGCTTGATTGCACGCCAGTCCTGCGCAAGTTCTGCCAGCGTGCGCCCGGCAACATCGCGCAGCACCGGAGTGAGCAATCCGTGTTCGGCCTCCATGGCGATCGCCACGTCCACCCGTTCGCGCCGCGCGAGGCCGTCGGGGGTCCAGGCGGCGTTGAACTCCGGCAGATCCTTCACGGTCAGCGCGCAGGCCCGGGCCAGTCGCAGCGTGAACGAAGCATCGTTCGCCTCCGCTGCCGACTTGAAGGCGCTCAGGTCGAGTCGCGTGCTGATGCGAAACTGCGGGGTCTGCACCGCCCGTGCCAGCGTGGTGGCGATCACCCGCCGCAGTTGCCGCTGCGGCTCGATCCGATAAGGCGGGCCGGACGCGATTTCGCGCAGCAATGCAACGCTCGCGTCGCTTCCTTCCGGCGTGCGGGGCGGCGCCCTGCCTGCCAGCGCCTGTTCGACCACGGCGCTGGCGGCGCGCTGCGGGGGCCGAGGCTCCTCCCTCTGGCCGGGCGATTCGGCGGCAGCTCCCTGGTCTGCGGCTTCCTCGGCAGACGGGGCTTCCGGCTGCGGTCTCGTCCCCCTGGTGCCGCCGGCGGCCTGCTGTTGCGCTGCCGGCGTGACGTCTGTGGCCGTTGTTTCGGGCGCTGCCGCCGCCGCGCCTTTTCCGGCGGCGCCCCTGCCTTCCGTTTTTTCACCCGTCTTCGCCGGCGTCGCTCCGGCTTCCGCAGCCGCCTCGTCGCCGATCCACGCCAGCGTCTCGCCTACCGGGTATTCCCGGTCTTCCGCCACCAGCGGCCCGATCAGCGTGCCAGAATGGAACGCCTCCATTTCCATCACCGCCTTGTCGGTCTCGACCTCGGCGATTGCTTCGCCGCGCGCCACTGCAGCGCCCGGCTGCTTCAGCCAGCGCAGCAGACGGCCGCGTTCCATAGTGTCCGACAGCGCAGGCATCTTGACTGAGTGTTTCATGTCGCGCCCCTTTCCCGTGGCCGGCACAGGTGTCGAGCTGCCAGCACGATGTCGCCCAGCTGCGGAACGCAGGCGGCCTCGAGCGCCGCATTGACAGGTACGGGCAGATCCAGACCGCCCAGCCGCAGCGGCGCGGCCATCAGCACATCGAAGCAGCGCTCGGTCAGGGTGGCGGCGATCTCCGCGCCGGCGCCGGCAAAGCGGCAGTCTTCCTCCACCACCAACAGGTGCCGGGTTTTGCGCAGCGATTTCACGCACGTCTCCCAGTCGATGGGCCGCAGGCTGCGCAGGTCGATCACCTCGGCCGCGATCCCCTCGCCCGCCAAGGCCTCGGCTGCCTGCTGCGCCAGTCCGGCCATGCGCGAGTACGCCACGATGGTCAGGTCGGTGCCGGCGTGCCGCACCGCCGCCTGGTGCATGGGAGGCGGTGCCGCATGCAGGTCAACCTCGGCCTTTTCGCCATACAGCAGCACATGCTCGAGAAGCACGATGCAGTCGTCGCTGGCGACCGCCTGGCGCAGCTGCCAATAGGCGTCCTGCGGCGTCGCCGGGACCGCGATGCGCAGCCCGGGCACGTTCATCAGCGTGTGCTCCAGCCGCTGCGAATGCTGGGCTGCCAGCGACTTCGCCACCCCGCCCGGCATCCGCACCACCAGCGGCATGCCGAAGCGGCCGCCGGACATGAACGGGATCTTGGCGGCCATGTTGACCAGAGCGTCGAGCGCCAGCAGGGAGAAGTTGACCGTCATGATCTCCACCACCGGGCGCAGACCGGTCATGGCCGCCCCCACGCCAAGCCCGCTGAAGCTGTTCTCGGAGATCGGGGTGTCGCGCACGCGCCATTCGCCGTACTTGGCATACAGTCCCTCGGTCACGCGATAGGACCCGCCGTAGCGTCCGACGTCCTCGCCGATCACGAACACCGACTCGTCCGCCGCCATCTCGGTATCGAGCGCGCGATTGAGTGCCTGCCAGTACGCCAGCCGTTCAGCCATTGCCGCCCTCCGTGCGGATGAGGCCCGGCTCCCGGCCGACTGCGTGAAGCGCATCCCAGGCATCGGACAGCGTCGGCACGGCACTCGCCTCGGCAAACGCGACCGCGCCAGCGACGATCTGTTCGACCTCGTCGCGCAACTGTCGCATCATGGCCTCGTCCAGCGCCGCTGGCGAGTCGCTCAGCCGATCCACCGGCGCGACCAGGTCGTGCTCGGCCCGACGCAAGGGATCGGCCTGCTTGAAGGTCTCGACTTCGGCCCGCGACCGGTAGGCCCCGGCATCGGCCATGGAGTGGCCGCGGAAACGGTAGGTCGTGAGTTCGAGCAGCTGCGGCCCCTGCCCGCCACGAATCGCATGCAGCATGCGCCGGGCGATCTCATGCACGGCCAGCACATCCATGCCGTCCGCGCACTCGCCCGGCATGCCGTAGGCGCAGGCGCGCTTGTGAACCTCGGTGATCGCGGCCTGCTGGTGGATCTCGGTGCCGATCTGGTAACGATTGTTTTCGCACACGAACAACACCGGCAAGCGCCACAAGGCAGCCATGTTGAGGGATTCGTGGAACGTGCCCTGATTGACCGCACCCTCGCCAAAAAAGCAGATCACCGCCTCCGTCAGTTTGCGCAGCATGATCCCGTAGGCAATGCCGATGGCGATCGGGAAGGTCTCGCCGACGATCGCGTAACCGCCCATGAAGCGTCTTTCGCGGTCGAACAGGTGCATCGAGCCGCCCATCCCCCCGCTGCAGCCGTCGCGCCGGCCGTAGAGTTCCGCCATCACCCTTCCGGGCGGGAGGCCTTTCACCAGCGCATGCACATGCTCGCGATACGTGCTGACCACGTAATCGGAGGGTTCCGCGGCGTGCAGCACGCCGACCGCCACCGCCTCTTCCCCCGGGTACAGGTGCAGAAAGCCGCCGAATGCGCCCTCGCTGTAGGCCTGCCCGGCCCGCTCCTCAAAACGCCTTGCCAGCAGCAGGTCGCGCACCATGCGGCGCACTCGTTCACGTTCCATTTCTTTCATCCCCGACCGAGCGCAGAACACTCGAATCAGCTGACCACGACGCGGTCATTCGGCATCTCCTTGGATTCGCCCATGCAGCTGCAAGAAACAATTCAGTCTAGACCGCACTTGCACGAATGCACGGCGTGATGCCCGCCCCCACCGCAGCCACGGCTGCGTCCGGGTTTGACTATATTGATCGGGAGGGCTTTCGCCCAAGCGTGGCGGCCAGCTGGCCCCGCGCGCCTGCGAGCAGTCGTTTGCGTCGAAGCGGGCAAAGTGGCGGTGACGACAGGGGCAGCGCAACCAAGAGGACAAGATATGTCGAGCACCGACTTTCACGAACCAATCGAGGCGCTGTCTGCGGAAACGCGTGACATGCATAGGGCGATCGTCTCCCTGATGGAAGAGCTTGAAGCCGTTGATTGGTACAGCCAACGCGCAGATGCGTGCAACGATGCTGAGCTCAAGGCCATCCTTGCGCACAATCGGGACGAGGAAAAGGAGCACGCCTCGATGTTGCTCGAATGGATTCGCCGCAAAGACCCCGGGTTCTCCAAGCAACTCAAAGACTACCTGTTTACCGAAATGCCGATTGCCCATGAGTGATGGCGGGGCACCGCGGCCCCGCGCTTTCGGGTTGGTGTTCACGCAGGCTCAGCTCGGTTCTCCCGGCCCGCCTTCGCGCCGGGCCTTGGCACTGCCCTCGCCCGTCGAGCCGCGATCCCGCGAGGCTGAAGCGGCGGACGGTTCCGGCAACGACCGTGTAACGGCCTCACCGTCGCGCAGAACAAGCGCTTCGCCGCGGTGCGCGATCGTCAGCCCGGATTCCCCGCGCAGCAGGTAGGTGATGCTGCCCTGGTCGATGTCGACCTCCAGCCGCTGGCCGCGGACCATCAGTGCGAACCGCAAATGCTCGACGAACGGACGCGGGTCGAACGACAGGCGCCCGCCGCGGTCCCGCATCCCGGCCAGGCCGTATACCGCCGCCATCCAGCTCCCGCCAAGCGCCGCGATGTGGCAGCCGTCCTTGACGTTGCCCCCCACATCGGCCAGGTCCATCAATAGGGCGTACTTCAGGTATTGCAGGGCTTTGTCCCGGTAGCCCAGCTCGGCGGCGACGATGCTCTGGATGCAGACCGAGAGGGACGAGTCGTCGGTGGTCAGCGGGTCGTAGTAATCGAAGTTGCGCCGCTTCTGCTCCTGGGTGAAGTCTTCGCCGAGCAGGAACATGGCGAATACGACATCGGTTTGCTTGAGTACCTGATGGCGGTAGATGACCAGCGGATGGTAGTGCAGCAGCAGCGGGTAGTGGTCGGGCGGGGTGTTCTCGAAGTCCCATACTTCGCGATCCAGAAAACTGTCGTCCTGCGGATGGATGCCCAGTTCCTCGTCGAAGGCAACGTACATCGCCTCCGCCGCGCGCCGCCAGTCCTCCGCCTCGCCGGGCGTCAGATCGGTGCGGTAGGTCAGTTCCTGGTAGGCGTGGCCGTGCTGCGAGTGCATCGCGTCCACCACGTCCGCCGCGTAACGCAGGTTTTCCTGCGCCATCAGGTTGGTGTAGGTATTGTTGTCGACCACCGTGGTGTACTCGTCGGGGCCGGTGACCGAGTGGATGCAGAAGCGCCCCCCTTGCCGCTCAGAAAAGAAGCCGAGGTCGTACCAGAGCCGGGCCGTCTCCACCAGGATCTCGGCCCCGAACTGCAGCAGGAACGCTTCATCTCCGGTCACTTCGACGTACTTGCGGATGGCATAGGCGATGGCCGCGTTGATGTGGTATTGCGCGGTGCCGGCGGCGTAATAGGCCGACGCCTCCTGGCCATTGATGGTGCGCCAGGGAAACAGCGCGCCCTTCTGACTGACTTCGCGCGCCCGGTCGCGCGCGGCGTCGAGCAGACGGTAGCGGAACAGCAGCAGATTGCGTGCGGCGTGCGGCTGCGTATAGACCAGGAACGGGATCATGTACATCTCCATGTCCCAGAAATAATGCCCCTCGTAGGCCTGCCCGGTCAGGCCTTTCGCCGGAACGCCGCAGACATCTGCGCGCGCGGTGGCCTGCAGCAGCTGAAACAGGTCCCAGCGCAGGCACTGCTGCGCCCGGGCGTGCACCTCGCTCAGTTCGATATCGGCGCGCTGCCAGAACGCGTCCAGATACTGCCGCTGATCGCGCAGCAGGCTATCTGAACCGTGGCGGCGTGCCCGATCCAGCGTCCGCCGGCAGCGGTCCAGCTGCTCCTCGACCGACACCGTGCGGGAGGTATGGTAGGTCACGAACTTGGTCAGGCGCACCGCTTTTCCAGGCTCGGCCTCGACCGAGAACACGACGCGGTCTGTTCCCTCCGCCTCCTCCTGTTCGATCGAACACTCGCATTCGGTTTCCAGCGCGTGATCGAAACCACAGGTCAGCGTCATGCCGCTGTTGCGGGTGGTGTAGCCGCGCAGCAGGCGATGCTGCTCGGCATGCCGCGCCTGCGGAACCAGCACGGAGCGGTCGAGCTGGCGGGCCAGACGCGGGTCGTCCTCGCCGAGCATGCGCGGTTGCTGTTGTTGCAGCAGCTCCGACGAAAGCGTCAGCGGCGCAGCGGCGTTCAGCACGGTCACCTCGTACCAGATGACCGCCAGATGCCGGTCGGTGAACGACACCAGGCGCCGCGAGCGAACCTGCACCTGCTTTCCGGTGGGCGTCTCCCACAACACCTCGCGGTCGAGCGTCCCGGCGCGCAGATCAAGCGCCCGCTCATAGCGGATCACCGTCGCCCGCGCGAGGTCGAACACCTCGTCGTCGACGTAGAGCCGGATGATCTTCGCATCGGGAACGTTGACCATGGTCTGGCCGGTGGTGGCGAACGCATGTTCGCGCTCACCATAGGGAATCGGCCAGGTCTCGTGAAATCCGTTGACGAAGGTGCCAGGCTCGCAGGCCGGCGTTCCCTCCTCGTGGCCACCCCGCATGCCAAGATAGCCATTGGCAGTGGAGAAGATGGTCTCGGTCTGGGCCAAAAACGAGGGGGCGAATTCGCGCTCCACCAGGCGCCAATCCTCGATCGGAAAAATCAGTTCCGGCGGTAATTGCGGTTCGCGACGCAGCATTGCGCATGCCCTCCGTGCCGTTCTTCGTCCATCCAGAAGTGACCTTGCCCTACCCGGCCGCCACCGCTTCGCCGCGGCGCCATGACGCGCGCGCCCTCATTCGCCGACATGACTGCGGTCGTTCCATAGGCGCACGACTGGATCGTCCAGGCCATGCTCGTAACCGACCATGCCCAGGCCGGCGGTGCCCAGGAAGAAACAGCGCCCTGCCGCGGCGTCGAGCCCAAGCCAGCGGGCCGTGAGGACGCGCAGGAAGTGGCCGTGCGAGAAGAGCAGAACATTGTCGTTCGCGGCGCGCAGCCGGGTGATCACACGGTCGGCCCGCGCGGCCACCTGCCCGACCGATTCGCCCCCGGGGCAGCCGTCCCTGAAGACCTCCCAGCCAGGCCGGCCGGCATGAATCTCGGCGCTGGTCTTGCCCTCGTAGGCCCCGTAGTTCCATTCGACCAGGTCGCGATCAGCCGCCGCGACTGCGCCGAAACCGGCCAGTTCGCAAGTCCGCGCGGCCCGTTGCAGGGGGCTGGTCAGGACCCGGGCGAAAGCCAGTCCCTTGAGTCGCTCGCCTAGGCGACGGGCGTTGCGCTCGCCACGCGCGGTGAGCGCGACGTCGGTCAGGCCGGTGTGCTGGCCCGCCAGGCTCCAGGCCGTTTCGCCATGCCGGACGAGACAAGCCACAGGGAAGGTCGGCGGCCTCTTGCTCATCGCGCGTCATCCCTGGATGCCTCGTGCTCCACCGATACCTGCGCCAGGTCCTGCACCACCGCGTCGGCGCCATGTTGCCGCAGCGCCTCGGCCTGGCCGGCCCGGTCCACTCCGATGACCAGGGCGAAGCCGCCGGCGCGCCCCGCCTCCACGCCGGCGAGCGCATCTTCGAACACCACGGCGCGCTGCGGCGGCACCCCAAGTTGGCGTGCCGCCGCGAGAAACATGTCCGGCGCCGGCTTGCCGCTGAGCCTGGATTGCTGCGCATCGATGCCGTCCACCTTGGCGTCGAACAGTTCCAGCGCCCCCACCGATTTGAGCACAGGGACGCAGTTGCGGCTGGCAGACACCACGGCCGTACGGATGCCTGCCCGGCGCAATGCGTGGATCAGTTCCAGCGTCGAATCGAAGGCCTCGGCGCCCTCCTCTTCGAGCAGTTGCAGGAAGCGCGCGTTCTTCCGCTTGCCGAGTGCATAGATCGTTTCCTGCTCCGGCGCATCGTCTGGACTGCCTTCTGGCAGTTCGATGCCGCGCGCCTGCAGGAAACTTCTCACGCCGTCGTTGCGCGGCTTGCCGTCGACATAGCGGCGATAATCCCCCTGTTCGTCGAAAGGGGACTGCCCCCCGCGCGATTGCAGATACGCGTCGAACATCTGCTTCCACGCGGCGGCGTGCAGGCGTGCGGTACGCGTAACCACGCCGTCCAGATCGAAGATCACCGCGTCATGACGCTTGGGGCTGAGGATCGGATTCTCTGGCTGCATGTCGGATTTCCCACGACCGCAGGCTGTTCCTTGCACCGGAGCCTGCTGCGTCGAAGGCGACCCGGGCCGAGCCGCCTATAGCCCTTTATAGCAAACGGGTCCCGCCAGAGCTGCCGGCCGTGCTGAAACAAGCAGCGAGGAGCTGCACCAGGGGTCCCGCGGCAGACCTCTGTCGGCAACCTGCCCGGCCGCGACGGTGTGCGGCTTGACACCGGATAAGGCTTAGCGCGCGAACAGGTCGTCCATCGTGGGCACGTTCTTGTCGCAGGCATGGTTCAGGCAGTCCAGGCCGAAGCCGGCTTCCAGGGTCCTGAGCAGGGAAAAATGGTTGTACGGCCTGTTGCTCTGCACCCCGTTCTTGCCATAGTTGGTCTCGACGAGGGTGACGACCTTGTTCGGCAACGAACTGTAGTCGTTCTCGTCGAACATCACGACAATGGCGTTGTTGCCTTCCTTCCAGACTGCCGATTGCTCGATCGCGCTCACCAGCTTCTGCACCGCGACGTCGCCGGTCTTGATCAGGGCGGGATTGGCGGGGGAACAGAACGGGCCGGCGCCGCCCTTGCCATGCATGTCGTGGCACTGGTTCGGGACGATGAACGAGAAATTCGGCACGCTGCCCGTCGCCAGATCGGCGTACAGGCCGTTCAGCCCGGTGAAGTCGACCATGTTGTTGAAACCGTTGTCCGGATCGCGGTTGTCCTGGACGTTGGCGAAGTAGGCGAACGGGTTGTGCTTGACGGCGTACAGCGCGACCAGATCGGCCTGGTTGACCGGGCTCAGGTTGGTGAAGGTGCCGTCGCCGGCGTTGACCCGGTCAGGCCCGCCGATGCCCAGATCTTCCTGATAGGTCTTCCAGTGCAGGCCGGCTGCGACCAGCTGGTCGGCGATGGTCTTGCCAACGGTCGGCGCTGGCCCCAGCGGCTGGTTGTAGACGGGATTCGTCGGCGTGCCCGCGTTGGTCGTATCGACCGCGGGGGTTGCCGCGTCCATGCCGGAACCGGCGATGGGGCAGATCGGTGCGGAGCTTGACTCATCGGACGGAATGCCGCTCACCAGATTGGGCGTGCAGTGGCTGTTGTGCCAATCCGGCACGTGGTCATTGATCACCCCGAAATTGGAGCCACCGACGACTTCCAGGTAATTGGTCAGGCTGGGGTGTCCAACCGCGAAGAAATTGGTTGCCAGATTCTTCTGCCGGGCCATCTGGTTGATGAACGGCGCATCGCTGTTGCCGATGATCTGGTCGTAGGCATGATTCTCCAGCATGATCAGAAACACGCGATCGAGGTGGGGAATGCGGGCATGGTGCGCGTCGGCGAGGACCGTACCGCACGCAACCACGGCGGCGACGCCCAGGGAGATTCGGGTCTTGCTGCTGATCATAGGGACGGGCCTTTCGCGATCGGGATTGCGGAGTGCTTCGGCGAGCGCGGTGCGCGAGTTTCCATGCATGCGAGCACGGAATCCGAGCGCCCACCCTAATGCAAACGTATGACGCGGACATGACTGATCCCACCGGGCATTCAGGCCATCCCCAGGGGGGCGCGATCGGACGCCCGGCCCGCTTCGCCCTACTTGATGCGCGCGAGCAAGGCCTTCACTTCTGCCGGAGAAGAAGGCGCCCCCACGAGCACCTGGCCACGTCCACTGCGATCGCGGAACAGCACCACGGGTACCCCATAGATGTGCTGCGCTTCCATCAGGGACAGATTGACGGCCAGCGCCTGGCGGGTTTTTGCGTTGATCTGCATGGCCGGGGCGATTCCGCCGCCGCTATCGCCATAGTCGGCAAAGCCAAAATCGTCTTCGTCCTGGTGTAGCGCCGCCATCGGGTTGGCAGCCTGCAGAATGGCTGCGGCCTTGGCCTCGCTGGTGGGCGTCAGGATACCTACCGGGACCCAGCGAATCTGCAATCCATCCTTGCCAACCCAGGCGCGCAGGTTCTGATAAAGACCGTGGCAGTAGGGACAGTTGGGATCGAAGAAGATATACAGCAGGCGGGGCCCCCGTCCCTCGGCCACGTAGGTGGCCTGTTCGATGTGCGCAAGCAGGTTGTCGGCCGCCGTCGGCGCCGCAGCCCGCGCCCAGGCAGCGAATGCCAGAAGCGCAACGCCCAGCAACAGCGCAAGCCTCACCCGCAGCGCGTTCCTCATGGCCTCGCCTCCTCATCCGTCCAGCACGCCATGTCAGCGTCCCTGGTTGCCATGCCGGAATCGTCTCCACAGGTAGTCGACCGACCATTTGCCAGGCCCCCACAGCGCCACCGCGAGCAACAAGATGCCCCAGATGTAATGAAACATGATGGCGGGCGGCTGCAGGGCATACCTATAGGACAGCAGGGCCACGGCGTTGACCACGAACAGCCCGAGCGCGCCGAAGCGACCTAACAGGCCCAACGCGAGGAGCGGCGGCAGCAGCACTTCCCCGGCAGTGCCCGCTACGGCTGCCACGTGCGGCGGCAGCAGGGGGACGTGGAATTCGCTCTCATACAGATAGAGGGTGGCATCCCAGCTGCGCAGGCTTTCGAGCCCCGACATGAAGAACACTCGGGCGACATAGAGCCTGGCGGCCAGAAGCGCCGGGGCTTGCAGCCATTCGAGCCCGGCAACCAGGCCGCCCCATCCCTTCTGGAGGATATTGGCTTCCCGCTGCACCGGCATGAGTCTCGTGCTCATGGTGGCGCTCCTTCCGAGTGCTTGTCGCCGACGCCGTCAAGCCAGCCCTGGCGAACCGCCCGTTCCAGCCAGGTGGGAAAATCAAACCCCTCTCCTGCCGCATCGAGCGCCGCGTCGAGCGTGTACCCGGCGCTCAGCGCCGCGATCCAGCGGTCGGTCGCGGCATCGAGCGATTCCACCGCCGGCGCCGCGGCGAGATCACCGTGCGGGCGCCATGCCCAGGCCGATTGCGCACGGTTCTGCGCGAGCGACCGGGTAACGGCGTCCCAGTCCGGATGCCGCTGACGGTGCGCTTCGTAGAGGGTAACGATGGGCCACGCCGAAGGCAGCCATCGCACACCGGGGGAAAGCTTGAGGCGGAGCAGGGCGGGATCAGCGTCGACCAGACGGCGCAGGTCGCTTTCGGCGAAGTGCGCCGGGGAGGCGCCTGGAATCTGCCACACCGCCCAGTCCAGGCGCGCGCAGTCGGCCAGCCAGGGCCATTTGCCGAGGCCTTCCAGCGTTTCGATGAACGCTGGCAACTCCTCGCCGACCCAGGCGAGGTCGCCCCGCCGCGGCGGGCATGCGCGCCAATAACTGAAGCACAGCGCATCGAATGTCTCTGCACCGAGCATGGCAAGAACGGTGGGAAACTGCACGCGCAGGGCGTTGCACGCATGGGCGCGACCGTTGCCACGGTAAGCCGCGAGCCCCGCCCGCCAACGCGAGCCGCTTTGCCGCACGCCAGCGCACGAGGCATCGGGCGGCCGGGGCGCAAATATCGCCTCGATCAGTTCGCGCTGGCGCTGCGCCTCCGACGTCCCGGACGTTTCGGATTGGGACCTGGCGTTCATGATGCCAGTCCTGCGACAGCGGCCGGCGTGTCGCGCTGCGCCGCGCACAAGACAGCGGCCTTTGCCGCTTCGCCAAGCAACACGGACAGCGCGGGGATGTGCTCATCCCACTCGATCAGCGTGGGCACCGGCCCCAGACGTTCCAGCGCGTATTGATAGGCGCGCCAGACCGGCTCCGACACCAGGCTGGAATGGTCGTCGATGATCAGGCCGTCTTGCGCGCTGAAGCCTGCCAGATGGATCTCCCCAACCAGGCCTGGCGCCGCTCCGTCTGCCAGTTCGTCGATCCAGCTGCACACGGACCGGATCGGATCGGCGGCATGGGCATTCAGGGCATTGACCATCAGGTTGTTGACGTCCAGCAGAAGGCCGCAGCCGGTGCGACGGCCGAGTTCGGCAAAAAACTGCGGTTCGCTGAAATCGCGTTCGGCGAAGTCCAGATAGGTGCTCAGGTTTTCGACCAGCAGCGGGCGCCCGATGCGTTCCTGCACCCGGTCGACATTGCTGCACAGGATATTCAATGCACCCTGCGTGAACGCGATGGGCAGGAGATCGTTGGCGTGGATGATTCCGCGTTGGCCCCAGGGCGCTCGCGCGAAACAGGCGTGGTCCGACACGCGTACCGGCTCGATGCGTTGAACCAGTGCAGCCAGGTGTTCGACATGCGCGTCATCGACGCCGCAGGCCGAACCCAGCGCCAGACCGACGCCGTGCAGGCTGACCGCGTAGTCCTGGCGGACCGCCGCAAGCGCCTGTGCGGCGGCGTCGTAGGGATTGAAGAAGTTCTCGGAGTGCACCTCGACGAAGCCCAGCGACGGGCGCGAGGCACGGAATTCGCGATAGTGGGGCTGGCGCAGGCCAATTCCGTTCATGGGGCGGGCAGACTGCATGGGATCGATTTCCGGGCAAGGAACAGGGGCCGGCGCTCGCCCTGCCCCTCCGTCAGATTCAGGAATTACGCTTTCGCATGGCCTGTTCGAAAGCCTTGACCTTGGCGGGATCCTTGAGTGTCTCCTTGGCCTGCTCCTCGGTCAGCCCGCCCATCTTCGTGCAGGTGCCGGTGGGCACAGCCTTGAAGTCGCCCGGATCGTAGCTCGTCGTGCTCACCCCCTTGCAGGAATGCAGCCCGGAAATTCCGGCGCAGTCGTTCTGTCCGGCCTTGGCCACCCCGAAACAGTGCTCCATGCTGGCGGCCCGGCTCGCCGGGACGGCGGCAACGATTCCCAGGGCGAGCAGCGAAGAGGCCGTGCTTTTGATGAACTGGCGCTTGTCCATGATGTGAATCTCCCGAGTAGGGTTTGAAATTTGGCCGGTCTTGGGCCAATGTCCGCCAGCGAAAAACACTGCAGACAGGCGTCAGTGGCGTTCGGCCGCCGTTGCTTGCGGGTTTTCTTTCTGCCGATCGCCTTGGCTATCGGAAGCCTGGTGAACCCGCCCCAAATGCGCGGGTGAAGCCCGGTCACCATGATCAAAAAAAGCCAGAAGCGCGTCCGGCTGTCCTCCTTTCGTCAAGCTGTGCCATGACGAATCAATTTCCGACTTCAGGCAATGCCAGCGTAAGGCCGGCGGCCTCGCGGCGCACGCCAGGCTGGCGCGGGGGCTTACATTCCAGAGAGGGAGCGCCTTTCCCACCTCTTATAAATAGACCCCCTCCAACGGATCACCAAGACTTCCAGCAAGAACAGTTGTGTCCGCCGCCTCACAGTTCGAAGTGCTCTCCCGGATTGGGCATCTCAACCTGCGTGTTCTTGAGCAAGCCAGCGAAGCTCGCCATCGTCGCCGCTTCGCCGTGAACCAGAAATGTGCGCTGCGGTGCAATCTTGTCATGCCAAGCCAGCAATTCGTCGCGGTCGGCATGGGCCGAAAAGCCGTTGATGGTATGAACACGGGCACGCACCCTGATCTCCTCACCGAACAGGCGCACGCTCTCGGCACCGTCGATGATCTGGCGCGCCAGCGTGCCTCGCGCGGCAAATCCCACGAACACCACGCTCGAGTCCTCGCGCCACAGGTTGTTCTTGAGATGATGCAGCACGCGTCCGCCGGTGCACATTCCGGAACCGGCGAGGATGACCGCCCCCCCCACGATGCGATTCAGCGCGATGCTGTCCGCGGTCTCGCGGGTGAAGTGCAGGCCGGGCAAGAGGAACGGGTCTTTGCCTTCCCTGAACAGTTCGGCCGTTTCCGCCTCGTAACATTCGGGGTGATGCTCGAAGATCTGCGTCGCCGAAATGGCCATAGGCGAATCGAGAAAGACCTGCATGGTGCGGGGCAGCCTGCCCTGCTCGACGCCCTCTCGCAGGAAATAGAGCAGTTCCTGGGCCCGCTCCAGGGCAAAGGTCGGAATGACGACGTTGCCGCCGCGGCGGAAGGTGTCTTCAATGGCCTGATGAAGCTCCTCCACCGATGGCGCCAGTAGCTTGTGCAGGCGATCGCCGTAGGTGGTTTCCATCACCACCGCATCAACCCTGGGTGGCACCACAGGTGCGCGCAGCAGAGGGCGCCCGGCGTTGCCAAGGTCCCCTGAAAAGGCCACGCTGCAACGATGGCCGCGTTCCTCGAGCTCAAGGCAGATGCTGGCCGACCCCAGGATGTGGCCTGCGTCGAGAAAGGTGGCACGCAAGCCCGGGGCAATTTCCAGGGCCTGGCCGTAAACCGCCTTGCGGCCGAAATGATCCTGGGCGTTGAGGGCGTCCAGCACCGTGTACAGCGGCTCCGGAACGGCGTCTTCCGCGTGGCGGGCATGATAGCGGGCATGGTGCCTCGCTTCCTCCTCCTGCAGATGGCCGGCGTCGAGCATGACCACTCTTGCAAGTTCGCGGCTCGCGGCGGTCGTGATGATCTCGCCCCGAAAGCCGCGTTTGACCAGCAGCGGCAAGCGCCCGCAATGGTCAAGGTGGGCGTGGGTGAGCAATACGTAGTCGATGGCGTCCGGCTCGAAGCCGAACGGTTCGGCGTTGTCTTCGCGCAATGCGCGGCTGCCCTGGTATAAGCCGCAGTCGATCAGGATGCGCTTGCCGGCGCATTCCACCATATGGCACGAGCCGGTCACATCCCGGTCGGCTCCGTGAAACGAAAGTCTCATAGCGTTCTCCAGATTGTTCGTGACTCAGCACCACTCATTTGCCGCGTGGGAAAAGCGGCGTGCCGTTCGCCTCGTGCCATTGCAGAATGCCCTGCCAGATTTCCTGCGCCGTCTCTGCATGCCAGAACAACTCCCTGTCCTCGGCGTCGATAACCCCCTCATCGACCATGAAATCGACATCGAAGACTTTGCGCCAGTAGCGTTCGCCCACCAGTACCACCGGCACCGGGTGGATGCTGCGGGTCTGGATCAGGGTAAGGGTCTCGAACAGCTCGTCGAAGGTGCCGTAGCCGCCCGGGAAAGCCACCAGCGCCCGGGCGCGCAGGAGGAAGTGCAGCTTCCGCAGGGCGAAGTAGTGAAAGCTGAAGCACAGGTCGGGGGTGATATAGGGGTTGGGGTACTGCTCGTGGGGCAAGCTGATGTTCAGCCCGATGGACTTGGCGCCAACATCGAAAGCCCCACGATTGGCCGCTTCCATCATGCCGGGGCCACCCCCGGTCATGATCATCACCCGGCTGTCCTGGGGGCCTTCGCCGCAAGCGCCGACCAGCCGGCCCAGCTCGCGGGACGTGTCGTAGTAATGGCTCTTGGCCAGAATGCGCTCAGCCACGGCGAGGCGGCGCTCGAGTTCCACATCGCCGGGGCTGCCCTGTAGTGCCGCACGCAGCGCGTCGACGCGCCGGATCGCTGCCGCAGGCTCGGCAATGCGGGTGCTGCCAAACACCACGATGGTGTGCTCGACTCCGTGTTTCTCAAGCAGCAGCTGGGGCTTGGCATAGTCGATCTGCAGCCTCACCCCGCGCGTCTCGTCCATCTTGAGGAAGTCCACGTCCCGGTCGGCCTGACGGTAACTCGGGCTGTCGAGAATGGCCTGAATCCGGTGGGGCGCGTCGGCATCCTCTTCGACAGGCTTGGGCCGCTGCCAGGGCAACGGCTCCCTGCGCAGTTGCGGATGCGCGGGAACGTGACACGAATCGTCGTGTGATCGCTTCTTTTCCATGTCCTTGTTCATGCCGCCCTCTTCCAGCCCGCCTTCAACCGAAGCCCATCCCGTCGGGGCGGGTGGCAGAGTCACGCTGTTTTGTGCGTGAATGGGCTTCTATCTGGATCATAGAACAGACACCGTCTCCAGGAGGAGACTGGTCGGCCTTGACGCCGTAACTCATTGATCCAATATTGAAATATGGCGGGCTTCCGGTAGCGCGCGTTGCATTAGGCGCCGTATGGGCATCGCATCGCAAGCCCTGCTGTGAAAATTGAGTAGACAAACAGGAACCAAAATCCTATTTTTAGCTCTACAGGCTGCTTATTGCGGGTTTGTAAGCAAGACAGCCGGCCCGGCACCCAGACAGGCCGGCTGGTTTGGTGGTGGTTAAGCCGCGTTTATCCTGTGCGGCGTTTTCTGAAAATTAACTTTGGAGCAAAAAATATGAAACAAGCACGCTCGTACAAAACCTTCGCCCTCGTTGGCACCTCGCTTTTTTGCGTTGCCTTGCTGGGTGGATGCGCCACGACCGACACGGTAACCAAGGCCCAAGCCACGGCAGACCAGGCAATGCAAAAGGCCGACGAGGCCAACGCCAACGCCAACGCAGCCAAGGCAGCCGCCGCACAGGCGTCGCAGAAGGCTGACCAGGCAAACGCAACCGCTGAAGGGGCCAAATCGACCGCTGACGAGGCCAATTCGACAGCCAATGCGGCAAAATCCGAAGTCGACAAACTGGCCGAGAAAATCGACCGCATGTTCAAGAAGACGATGCAGAAATAATTTCAGGCTGCCAGGACAGGGATGCTCGGGCCTCCCTGTCTTTCCCGCCAGGCATGCAGCGCGCCTGGCGACTTGGTGGGCCCGGCCAACGCTGCCTGACGCCGAATCTCGAAGCCTCAGCGGATGACCACTCGGGTGCCCACCTGAACCCAACGCGAAAGCAGCCGGATGTCCCGGTTGGAGAGTGCCACACAGCCATCGGTCCAGTTGACTACGTGCTGAACAGCAGGGTCGCCGCGGCCAATACCATGGATTCCCAGCTGACCGCCGAGCGCCGTGTTCTGAGGCGGCGTGCGATGGTGCCGCAAGGCCTGCATGATGGAATCGAATTCCGCCTCGCTGATGATTCCCTCAAAATAAGCAATGCGCGCAATTTTTGCATTGGGATAATCAAGCCCGTAAAACGTACCGAAGCGGCTGTGGCGATCAACCCAGGTCACATGGAAAATGCCTTGCGGGGTGGTTTCGTCACCGCGGCGATGTGATTCTGCTGCGCCGCCGCTGCCGATGGAAATATTGTGAAAACGAACCAGGACGTGTTTTTCAGCGGAAAATACTGTTAGCGTAAGCGCTTGGGTATCTATCAGTATCCAGGCTTGTCCCTTCTGTGCCCACCCCGTTGCGGGGGCGACCAGAATGGCCGTAGCAAGCAAGGCGCCTAGCCACTGCGCGAGAATCCCGATGACCAACCTATGAAACAATATCCAGTCCTTCCAACTCTGGTAGCGGCGGCGCGCCCGGGTCTCGTTTTTCATATCCTTGTGCTACTGCTCTTGAGTGTTGCCATTCCCGGGTGGGGAGCGACGTTTCAACTGCCCAGCGATGGCAGCAATATCGTCGGCCACTTGAAAGTGGTGACGGCTGACTCCCGCAACACCTTGCTGGACATTGCGCGCCATTATGACCTCGGCTACGAGGAAATCACCGTCGCCAATCCCGAGGTTTCGATCTGGCTGCCGGGAGAGGGAACCCCGATCGTCGTGCCCACCGAATTCATCCTGCCACCGAAACCGTGGCAGGGCATTGTCGTGAACATTCCGCGACGGCGACTTTACTATTTCCCCCGCCACAAGGCCAATGAGCCGGCGACGGTGGTGACCTTCCCTATCGGCATTGCGCGCCCCGGCTGGCCGACGCCTTTGGGAAGCACCCGAATTATCGCCAAGTTCAAGGACCCGTCCTGGATCGTACCCAAGGACATTCAGGCAGAACATCGCAATCAGGGCGAGGCCGACTTTCCTGACTATTTTCCACCCGGGCCGAACAATCCCATGGGCATGCTCGCCCTGGAAACCGGGTTTGCACAGATATTCATACACGGCACCAACCGCCCTTGGGGCGTGGGCATGGAAGTAAGCCATGGCTGCGTCCATCTATACCCGGAGAATGCGGCCTACCTTTTCCCCCGGGTGCCCGCCGGAACCCCCGTAAGAATCATCAATGAACCCGTGTCAGTGGGATTCCGGGACCACCTAATGTACCTCAGCGTGTCCAAACCGGTAGGGGAGTATCCGGATGATCAGGACAGCCTGCTTATGCGGGCGATCGACGCGGTGGCACGTGACGGAAAACCGAATGGGCCGCACGTTGACTGGGACCGCGTGCGGCAGGTTGTCGATGCCAGACGGATTGTGCCCATCCCCGTCAGCGTCGGTGCGCCCACGCTCGACGACATCATCACCTCCATCAAGCCGGAGAAATATCACTTCGAGCCCTATGGCATCGAAGCCAACGACGCGGCGCCGCCGGACGCGGCGCACTGATCGAGGCACGCCCGGCAGCGGGCGTGGGCGTTCACGCGGCGATCGACACAGATCTGGAACCGAGTCGACGCATGCGGGTCAATGCCCCATCAGCCCGGCCAGACTGGCCGACACACTCGATTTCAACGACGTGACCGAACGCGCTTCTTTTCAATATCGCCTGGAATCAGCCGGCGCTTGCTTGCAAGGAGATCAGCATGAGCAATCATTCCCATTCGACGGGGAAGCCGTACGCTCGGTCGAGCAACGGCGGTGCGGCATCTGACGTTGTCGGCCCCGCTCCGTATCTGTGTCCGGCGTGCGCGCAGCACGGCCTGATCCGGATCCGACGCCGCCTGATCGACCGCATCTTGAGCCTGTTCGTCAAACAGCGGCGGTTTCGGTGCACCCAACCAGGGTGCCAGTGGGAAGGCAATCTGCGCGAAAAATCCTCGCGCACGCAAGTGCAGGGGGAAATTGAAAACCGCTTGCCAACCTCGGACTGAGGACCCCGCTTCCACCGGCGGGCCGGAGGCTGCAAAATCATCGAACCTTGGTAAAGCGTGAGGCCACCATGAGCATGTCGTCACTTGTTTGGGGATTGCTGTTCGGCTCGGCCGGGCTCGGATTCTTTATGTATGGGAAAAAGCAGCACGCCATCGTTCCGCTATTCTGTGGGCTGGCCCTGATGGTCTTTCCGTATTTCGTATCCGACACGATCCTTCTGGTCGCCATCGGGACAGGACTCGTCGCACTCCCCTATTTCGTTAGAGTCTGAGCCGCATGGGCGGCCGCGCTCTCAGCTGTCGGCCCCCTCCGCCATCAGCTGCTGGCGGATCGACAGCAACTCCTGCCGGCGCGTTGCGTCCGTCTCGGGATAGCGCATTTTCAGCGC